>JAAAOH010000189.1 GCA_009908925.1 Spirochaetota bacterium
GAGCGGCTTGCGCAGTATCAAGTCGGTGGGGCCGTTTAGTATTTGAGTTCCGGTCGCGCTTTTGCTATATTCCCAACAGTGGCGCCGGGATCGGCCACGGCTCTCGCGCCAGGATATCCGATGACAGAAGAAATCAACAGGCGGCGAACCTTCGCCATCATAAGTCACCCCGATGCGGGCAAGACCACGCTCACCGAGAAGCTGCTGCTTTTCGGTGGCGGAATCCGCGCCGCCGGCGCGGTCAAATCGAACAAGATCACCCGGACCACGACCTCCGACTTCATGGAGATCGAAAAACAGCGCGGCATCTCGGTCGCGACGGCGGTGATGTCCTTCGAGTACGGCGGCAAGCTCATAAACATCCTCGACACACCGGGTCACCGCGATTTTGCCGAGGACACCTACCGTACCCTCTCCGCCGTTGACAGCGTGATTCTCGTCGTCGACTCGGTGAAGGGCGTCGAGGAGCAGACCGAGCGGCTTATGCAGGTCTGTCGCATGCGGAAAACGCCGGTGATGATCTTCGTGAATAAGCTCGACCGCGAGGGAAAGCCTGCCATGGAGCTCGCCGATGAGCTCGAGAACAAGCTCGACATCGCCGTGCGCCCGCTCACCTGGCCCATCGGCGTCGGCCAGAGTTTCAAGGGTGTGTACAATCTCCACGAGCAGAACGTGACGCTCTTCCAGTCGGCAAAGAGCACCGTCGAGGAGGAGGACGAGCGCCTTCGCATCGATTCCCTCGATGACGAGCGCCTCGACACGCGGCTCGGAAGCCTCGCTGATCAGCTCCGCGAAGACGTCGACCTCATCGAGGGTGTGTACGACGATTTCTCGACCGGGGACTACCTCGAGGCGCGGGTGGCGCCGGTGTTCTTCGGAAGCGCGCTCAACAACTTCGGCGTGCGGGAGCTCCTCGACACCTTCGTGGACATCTCTCCTCCACCGCGCCGGCGTGAGGCAACCACCCGGGATGTCGACCCGGACGAGGATACCTTCAGCGGATTCGTTTTCAAGATCCACGCCAACCTCGATCCCAGGCATCGTGACCGCATCGCCTTTCTGCGCGTGTGCTCGGGGCGCTTCCAGAAGGACAAGCAGTTCCGCCACGTGCGCCTTGGAAAGAAGCTGCGGTTCTCCTCGCCCTACAGCTTCATGGCCCGGCGCAAGGAGGTCATAGACGATGCCTTCCCGGGGGATGTCGTGGGCCTCTACGACCGCGGGGACCTGAGAATCGGGGACACCCTCACCGAGGGGGAGGAGCTACAGTTCCAGGGCATTCCCAACTTCTCGCCCGAGATCTTCAAGGAAGTCATTGCCACCGACCCCATGCGCTCGAAGCAGCTCGAGAAGGGGCTCACTCATCTCGTCGAGGAAGGCCTCGCCCAGCTCTTCATCCAGGACAAAGGCCGGCGAAAGATCGTCGGGACCGTCGGCGAGCTGCAGTTCGAGGTCATCCAGTACCGTCTGATAAACGAGTACGGCGCCTCGGCCCGCTTCGAGCCCCTCGGCTTCGTGCGCGCGACGTGGATCACCGCCGACGACAAGGACGAGCTCAATCGCTTCATCCGCTACCGCGACCGGCAGATTGCCTATGACCTGCACCGCAATCCCGTATACTTCGCAGAGTCCGAGTGGATGCTTCGTTCCATGATGGAGAAGTACCCCGGTATCCGATTCCACTTCAGCTCCGAGCTCGACAGCGACATGTCACAGTACGAGCTCGGCGCGATGCACGCCCGGGGATAAACACGCCCCCGGGAACTACGGGCGCCGCCCCTCCACACCCATAACGACACCGAAAGACAAAAGCACGTACGACTCGGTTTCTTCGGGCGGCCTCTTCTTTGCGTCGGTGAGGCGCTCGAGCTCGACGTAGGTCGTGATGCCACCGGTCGGTTCGGGCCATGAGAGGCCCACTCGTCCCGCCGCGTCAACGCGCACGGCCCCGGCGACGGCGTGAACGGAATCGGGGTCGTCGACAAGCAGTGCTCCGCGCAGCTCGGTGAAGACGGTCGGCCCACCTGCCGCGAGCTCGACCTCGGGCCGCAGCGAGAGATAGCCGGCGGCGATCGCCGCGGATGTCCGCTCATCCTGGAATACCGGGGGAACGAAGACCTCGGCGGTAACGCCTGTCACCAGGTCGAGGCCTGGCGGCCCCTCGAGCACGTCAATCCGCTGCGTGAACCCCACCCCGATGACATCGTGGATGGCCTGACGCCTGCTCTCCCGCTCCATATCGTGCTTGCAGTCGTGCCTGTACCATATCGCCGGACGCAGGGGCAGCCGGCGCAGTCGCAGGCGCAGCTGAAGATCGGTCACCACCGCCGAGGGGTCGAGATAGAGGGGGCGACCGGGGGCGGTCTGGCTCTGGAAGAGGATTCTGCCGAGAGCCGACAACCCGACGCGGCGGTTTCCGTAGATCATGATATGGGCGCCGAGATCGAGATCATAGGAGAATAGCGGCGCACCGGTGTCGTAGGTGTAGCGCTTGACGCCGAGCCACGAGTACGTGGCGGGGAAGGCACCGCCTGGATCGCCGATATCCGCGGGGGCGGCTTCGGCCCAGGGGTAAAGCGGAGCCGGCGGCGGGGCGAGCACCTCCGCAGCGACGGGCGCCGCGGGAAGGTAGAGTGCGGCGAGGACCAGCGCCTGTAGCAGGCGGCCGGGGCTGCCGCGGCCGCTTCTCGTGAGGCGGCGGCCGGAAGGTTGGCATCTAAGCATCGGTCTCTCCTTATCACGAGTCTACCCGCACGTTCGAGCTTCGTGAATCGCTCCAAGATGACGATCGCTGCGAGAAAATCGGCGCCTGTGCCTCGGTCGCTGCCGCGAACTCCGGTGTGTCCTATTCAGCCAATAGCGAACCGGCCGCTCCGCCGTGGTGGCAGCCCGCGCGCTGAACCGGTATAGTGAACGCAGTTCGATATGGGGCCACATGCTGCGTTCGCCGAGACATTCTGGCCGCTCTTCACCG
>JAAAOH010000314.1 GCA_009908925.1 Spirochaetota bacterium
AGTATGTCGTTTCGCATATCGTTCCCAACGTACAGTATCTCGGCAGGAGCGATCCCGGAATGGTCCCGCAGGTGCCGCAGGGGCCCGTCGAAGAGCCGTGAGGAAGGCTTGGCGACGCCCCGTGTGAAGGAGTACACGCAGGCCCCGGCGTCGAATCCCAGTTCCTGCGGCTCGGCGCCCATGAGGGCCGGAAACAGCAGTGGAGTGAAAAACTGCGCGTTGGATACGACGCCCAGCCGGTAGCCCGCGGCCGCGAGCTCCTTAATTGTCCGTGCGGCCTCCGGCATGGGCCAGACGGGGTTCGAGCGCAGCTCGTAGGCCAGCGCAACCCGCTCGATCTCCGGAGGGTCGGGATGTCGGGAGAGGAGTCCGCGGGAGGTCAACTCTGCACACGCTTCCTCCCATATGCGCCGGATTTCCACCTCCGGGTGATCGATTCCCGAACGTCGATACACCTCATGAGAGCGCGATATCGCGCTGAAGTAGGCCTCACTTGCGCTTTTACCCAGTTCGGCCGGCAGATCCCGGGCCCGCGCGCGCATCCCGACGAGGTGGGGAACAGCCTCGGCTAGGGCCTCGGTGAAGCGGTCGTTTTCACCCTCGCTCAGTGCCGTGCCCACATCGCCCGAGGCGGAAACGAAAAGGGTGCCGTAGATGTCGAATAGAATCGCCCGTATGCCATCGACCCGAGCGGGCGTCGATGCAAGCAGAGGGCCGACGGGGGACCCGTGCGAAGGGCGTTTCTCGACGGGGCGAGGACTGCGCGCGGCCGACCGGCGCCGGAGGATGAGGATGGCCGATTCGCGATCCAGTGCCTCTGTCGAGAGATGATTCACGCTGATATCGGCTGCGACGTCGGACATCGGTGAGTATGTATAGTAGGGCGAAATACCCCTTCGATGCAACAATGGCTTCTGCTATACTGCGTTCGAAACAGTGCGCCATGGCAAAGCATCATCGGGGCCGTCGACACGTCTATCCCGTTCTCTACCGCAGTATGCGCATCCTCGAGGGGATAAGCGCGTTTCTGCTTCTGCTCTCGATTATTGCACTGTCGATGTATCTGCTCGGCAACTACCAGCAGTTTCTGCCCGACTCTCAGCTGCTCCTGCTTGGTATCCTGCGAGTGACAAGCGCCCTGTGCGCATTCGCCACGGTCTACTATGCGGGCGCACTCGTTGTCTGGATGATATCCCGACGCCACATTCTGATAGGGCGGATCATATACGCGGTGGTCGCCGTGGCCTTTGCCGTGATAGCCACGCTGAGCTCGCATCTCGTGACGGTGATCATCCAGCCGGTGCCTTGAGAACACCGGGGAGCATTTCAAGGAAGGCAGGGACATATGGCGATCAGGGCGGTACGAGGAGCCGTACAGCTGGAGAACAACAGCGCAGAGGCGATGAGATCGGGCGTACACCGTCTGCTGGAGCAGCTCCTCGAACGCAACGGCATCACCGAATCGGATATTGTGAGCATCATCTTCTCTCAAACGAGCGATCTTACTGCCGAGAATCCGGCCCGCGCCCTGCGCCGCTCAGGTTTCGCCTCCACACCGCTGTTCTGCACCTCGGAGCCCGAGTATCCCGACTCCCTTCCTCGAACCCTCCGCGTGCTTGTTACCTTCGGGTCCGACTCCACGACGGAACCGAAACCGGTCTATCTTGACGGAGCTCGTGGTCTCAGGCCGGACATTCCCGGTCCTGCGTGATGGAGGGGCATGTACCGCTCAAGACCTCGGCGGACGTCTCCCGTATGCGCCCGCCAGGCCGGCTTCTCGCGCGCATCCTTCGGGATCTCGCGCCCCGCCTGAGCGCCGGCACCCTCGCGCGGGAGATCGACTCGTTCTGCGCGACGCGCCTCGAGGCCGCCGGCGCCGAGGCGTCTCAGCGGCTCATCGGTTTCCCGGGTGCGGCGTGCGTATCCATCAACAATGTCGCCGCCCACGGGGTGCCCGACGACCGCCCGCTCGAGGACGGTGATCTCGTGACCGTCGATATTTCCACCCGCGTCAACGGATGGGCATCCGATGCCGCCTGGACCTACGTCGTGGGAGCGGGGAGTGCTGATGCGCATCGTCTTCTGAAGGCCGCATGGATGACTACGAACGCCGGCGTTCTCGCGTGTCGGGCCGGCCGCCGGTTCGGGGACGTGGCGGCCGTCGTGGAGCACACAGCTGCGCGCTACGGCTGCTCAGTGGTGCGGGAGTTCACCGGCCACGGCATCGGGCGCGGAATGCACGAGCAGCCCGCGGTCCCGAACACCGGGGAGACGGGCACGGGTGATCCCATCGTGCCGGGAATGGTGCTTACCGTAGAGCCGGTTCTGAGCCTCGGGAAGGGAGGCGTGCGCAAACTCGACGACGGCTGGACCTACGTTTCGGCCGACGGCAGCCTCACCGCTCAGTTCGAGCATACGATCTCGGTGTTCTCCCGCCACACCGAGGTTCTTACCTACGACGGCGAACTCGACCGCGAGGCTCCGCCGTACTGACGACCGCTACCGTGAGCCCCCGCGTTCCGGGGGCGCGCTGCTTGACAACGACCCGGACCTGTGGCTATCTTGCCGATAGTCCAGACAGCGGGCCATCTTAGCTCAGCCGGTCAGAGCACGTGATTTGTAATCTCGGGGTCGTCGGTTCGAATCCGACAGATGGCTTGACGCGTTTCCGGGGGCTGTGATAGCCTCTCGCGAAACGACAGGGGGAGTTTCCCGAGCGGTCAAAGGGGGCAGACTGTAAATCTGTTGGCATTCGCCTTCGAAGGTTCGAATCCTTCACTCCCCATCCCACCCCTTACATTTCAAGGATTTACGATACCGGAAACACTGCGCTATATTGTGGGGAAACCTGCAGGCGCGGTGCGTCTGCACAAGCACACGGGACGGCTGTGAAAGAACGGGACGAGTTCTATTCCGACGGGTTACGCTTCCACTGTACGCGGTGCTCCATCTGTT
>JAAAOH010000090.1 GCA_009908925.1 Spirochaetota bacterium
TTCCTCGTTCTCCCGGAAGATCACTTCCTTCACGTTGAGCTCGTCACGGATGATGTCTTCCATCTCGCGCAGGACCTTGCGCTCGTCCTGATTTCTGGTGACGAGGTGGATGGCCTTGAGGGGCTGGCGGATCTTCAGGTCGTGCATCCGTCGGATGGCCCGTCCCATTCGCACCGTCTGCTGCACCGTGCCCATCTTCCACTCGAGCTCCGGATCCCGCCGGGAGGGATCGGCAACTGGGTAATCACACAGATGCACCGAATCGCTATCCTTCTCGGTTCGGAGGTTCCGGTAGACGGCCTCGGTCACGAACGGGATGAAGGGTGCTGCAACCTTTACCAGGGTCATGAGCACCTCGTAGAGGGTACCGTAGGCCTCCTGCTTGTCGGCATCGTTCTCGCTGCGCCAGAACCGGCGGCGGGAGCGGCGGATGTACCAGTTATTGAGGTTGTCGATGAAGGCGACGATGGGTTCGATGGCCTTCTGCAGCTCGTAGTCGTCGAGGCTCGCGGTGACCTTCTCGATGAGACGCAGTGACTCGGAGAGAATCCACTGGTCGAGCGGATTGCCGGGATTCTCCGGCGCACCGGTGGGCTGCACGCCATCGATATTCGCGTAGGTCACGAAGAAGCTGTAGGAGTTCCACAGGGGGATGATCACGTTCTTCAGGACCTCTTTGACCCCGTCGTCGGAGTACTTGAGGTCCTCACCACGCACCACCGCGGAGTTCATGAGAAAGAGCCGCAGCGCGTCGGCGCCGAAGCGCTGAATCACGTCGACGGGGTCGGTGTAGTTGCGCTGGCTCTTCGACATCTTCTTCCCGTCCTCGGCGAGGACGAGTCCGTTGACCACGCAGTTCTTGAACGCGGGCGAGTCGAAGAGGGCCGCGGCGAGCACCGTGAGAGTGTAGAACCAGCCCCGGGTCTGGTCGAGACCCTCGCAGATGAAGTCCGCGGGGAAGTTGCGCTCGACGAACTCCTTGTTCTCGAAAGGATAATGGTTCTGCGCATAGGGCATGGAGCCGGACTCGAACCAGCAGTCGAGGACCTCGGGGATGCGTCGCATCGTGCCCGAGCCGTCCGGTGCGGGCCACGTGATCTCATCAACATAGTGCTTGTGGAGATCGGGCACCTTCTTTCCGGATTTGCGCTCGAGCTCCTCACGAGAGCCGATGCACTCGGTGTAGTCGCTGCCGTCGGACTTCCAGATGGGAATCGGGTTGCCCCAGTACCGGTTCCGCGAGATGGCCCAGTCCTTCGCTCCCTCGAGCCACTTTCCGAAGCGTCCGGTCTTGATGTGCTCGGGTACCCAGTGGATGCGGTTGTTTGCCGCGAGCATCTTGTCCTTGATCTTCTGAATGTCAACGAACCACGAGGAGATCGCCCGGTAGATGAGCGGCTTGTTGGTGCGATAGCAGTGGGGATAGGGGTGGAGGTAGTTCTCCCGCTTTACGAGCTTCCCCTCGGCCTTGAGCTTTTTGATGATCTCTTTGTCCGCATCCTTCACGAACATGCCCTCGAAGTCGGTGACCTCGGAGGTGAACTTTGCGTCGGCATCGATCGGCACGATCACCGGGATACCGGTGCCCTGCATGACCTCGTAGTCTTCTTCGCCGAAACCGGGCGCGGTGTGGACGATACCCGTGCCCTCCTCGGTGGTTACGTAGTCGGCAACGAAGCTGCGGAAGGCGCCCTCGTCCTTGAGGTGCTCGAAGTACGGGAACAGCGGCTCGTACTTCACGTCGACGAGCTCCGAGCCACCGAAACGCTTTACGATCTCGTACTCGCTCTCCGACTTGTAATAGGAACCGAGCCGTTCCTCGGCGAGGACGTAGTGCTCATCACCGTCTTTGACCACGACGTAGGTTACCTCAGGGCCGAAGGTGATGCCGAGGTTCGACGGCAGCGTCCATGGCGTGGTGGTCCAGGCGAGGAGATACGTGTTTTTCGGGAACTCCACCGGCTGCTCGGCGTCTTCGCGCACCTTGAACTTGATGGTGATCGCCGGGTCGGTAACTTCCCAGTAGCCGCCGAGGTTCACCTCGAAATTGGACAGCGGCGTGGCAAGCCCCGGACTGTATGGAAGGATGTAATAGCCCTCGTAGACCAGGCCCTCGTCCCAGAGCTGCTTGAATACCCACCAGATCGACTCCATGAAGCCGGGATCCATGGTCTTGTAGTCGTTGTCGAAGTCGACCCAGCGCCCCATGCGGGTGACGATTTCCCGCCACTGGGAGGTGTATCGCAGCACGATCGAGCGGCAGGCCTCGTTGAACTTCCCGACGCCGTATTCCTCGATCTCCGCGCGCCCGGAGATGCCGAGCTCTTTCTCCATCTCGTACTCGACCGGCAGGCCGTGGCAGTCCCAGCCGAAACGACGATCGACGTACTTGCCCTTCATCGCCTGGTAGCGCGGGATGATGTCCTTGATGGTGCCCGGAACGAAATGTCCGAAATGGGGAAGCCCCGTTGCAAACGGCGGTCCGTCGTAGAAGACGAACTCCTCGTTCCCCTTTCGGTTCTCGATAGAGCGCTTGAAAACATCATTGTCTTCCCAGAAACCAAGAACGCTCTCTTCGAGATCGGGGAAACTCACCTTCGGGTCAACAGGTTCGTACAAAACAACCTCCCATCATGGGGTAAAACTGCCGCGACACCGGGCTCCGCGGTCTATGCGCGTGAGATCGAAACTGAGTGTAGGGAACGGGTACCGGCGCTGTCAAGCCGAGCCGCTCGCCCCTACTTCGATCCCCGCGCCGCGACCCGATGAATCGGGGCGGCGATAATAATCGGGATGAGAATGAGCTGGGGCGATGCACCAAGAGCGTGAGCCAGGGCCGGAAGCACTGCAGCGAGTGCTACCAGCCCTGCCTCGGTTGCGTATGCGGCAATGCCCTGAAATCCGACCAGGGGCGGACGGAGCGTAGAATCCCCGACCAGGC
>JAAAOH010000175.1 GCA_009908925.1 Spirochaetota bacterium
GTTGCCGGTGGCAACCAGCACGCCGGTGAGTTCTTCGAGCGATTTGTCCTCGATGGTTGCGACAAGCTCGTCGATGACCTCGCGGTAGATCTCCTCGTCCTCGTAGCCGAGGATGGCTGCGTGCTCTCCATAGGCCGCAATACCCTCGATCCCGTAGACGATGAACTCACGAAGCGAGCGCACGTCTTCATCTTCGGTGGCGAGGACCGAGGCGGCGGTAAAGGCTGCCTCGAGCTCCGGCACGGACTTCGCGTCGAATGCCACCTCGGCGGGCAGCTTCTCACCGGTCGCATAGGTCGCGGCGAGCGCCTTCTTGCGCTCAATCGCCTCGAAGGTCAACTCGGTGATACGGTCGGTGTCGAAGTTCGCGTTCGTAATCCTCGCGAAAAGCGCCCGCATGATGAAGTTCCCCTCATCGGCGATGGACTCTCCGGCCGCGGCCTTCTTCTGCGCGAGATAGGCGAGACCCTTGAGATTGTAGACCATCACGTCCATATGATTGGCCGTCACATCTTCCTTGCCGCAGACACCGCGGGTCGTGCACCCGACGTTCTTCGCGGCTTCCTGACATTGAAAGCAAAACATGCTCATTGTATTCCTCCTGTGGAATTGAATGCGTAGGTTGATATGGCCTCGGGCGTCTCCGCGCCGCGGCCCCCGGCGGCACCGGAGCTCCCCGGACCCACCCGCTCGCCTCGGCGAAGCGCCGTGCGAAGCGCGCTGTGCCGGGCGTCGGCGAGCGCGAGCTCCGCGAGCAGCGCCGTCTCCTCTTCCGTGGGCTCGAGTATCGCGGTGATTCCACCGTTCTCGATCACAAGGCGCCGATCGGCCTTGAGGGTGAGCATGGGGTCATGCGTCGCCATGAGAACGATTTTCTGCTCACCGGTGAGGAGCTCGAGCGCGGCAAGGCGGTCGATGCCGGCGTTCTCTATCTCGTCGATGAGGACGACCGGCGATGCGCTCAAGATGGCGGTGTCGGCGATCATGAGTGCCCTCGACTGTCCGCCGCTGAGGGCCGTGAGTTGCGTGGCGCCGGTGAAGGGCTCGCCCGCGAGGTCGTTCGCGCAGTCGATCACTCGGCGGCAGATGTCCTCCGCCCCGGGAACAAGGCGGCTCTCGGCATGCAGCGCGAGGAACTCGGCGACGCTCACGTCCATCACGAAGTTCATGTTCTGAGAGAGCTGGGCGACCACGTTTCTCCCGGATCCGAAGCGGCGCGAGAGATCGGGCTCGGCGTCATTGACTCGGACACGTCGACCGGTGGGCGTGTCGCCCTGCGCCATCCATTCGATATCGGCGAGGAGTCGGCTCTTTCCGCTGCCGGTGGGCCCTACGATGCAGACAACCTCGCCGGCGGACACGCGAAGCTCGCCGAAGCCCTCCGGATTGCCGTCCTTGTCTGTGCCGGAGGCGATCGTGATGGTGCGGATGGTCTCCTCGTGGGCGCCGGCGCCCACGAAGGCGGCCATGCCCTCGATGAACTCCCGGGCCTCCTCGACCACCTCGAGCTCGCCGAGGGTGCACTCGCGCCATTCGTCGGGGACGAGGCCTTTGCCGATGAGAAACTCTTCGAAGTACGGATGGGCATCGAGAACCTCGCCCACTCGCGAGATCGTATCAACGCTCGACATGGGCCCCTCCGTCAATCGACATGCTTCTGACATTTCCGAGCTGATATTCACTTCCGATACGCGTTTCCCCGAGGCAGTAGGAGCAGAGCGCGCTCGGCATAGGGAAGCGCAGCTTGCGTCCGGAGACGGTGTCGAGCTCGTCGGCGTGATCCCAGAGCAACGTGCCGAGCTCGTAGCTTCCCTGCCCCGAAAGGCCCCCGACGTGCAGCACGACCGCCCGGGGATTGGCGGTTCGCACGCGCGAGGCAAACACCTCCCGCTCGGCCTGGCTTACGATGTCCCCTTTGGTGATGACTACGATGTCCGCCGCTTTCAGCATAGGCCCGATCTTGCGCGGTGTGGATAGTCCGCTCAGGTTATCTATGACGCAGACAGCCGTTACACCCTCTATATGGGGCGAGCAACGGTTGCAGAGCCCCGCCGACTCCGAGAACAGCAGATCGAAGCCTTCGGTTTTCCCCCAGTCGAATGCGGTCTCGATGTTGCTCACGAAATAGTGGTCGGGACACAGAGCACCGGAGAGCCCCTTCTGCACCGGGATACCGGCGGCGCGGTAGCGCTCATCGTCGTCGGTGGCGAGGCAGTCGAACTTGATGACGCCCGCCTGTACCTCACGTCGCGTGAGCTCTCCGGCGGTTTTGAGTATCACCGCCGTCTTTCCGCAGGACGGCGGGCCGGAAACGGTAACGAGCCTCATCGTTGCCCCTCCTCAAAGACGCGGGTGCAGTCTGCAAGGAGCGCGCCGAGGTCCTGCCGGTAGAGGTAGTCCCATCCCGGCCACTCGAGGCGGGCACCGTCGGGTAGTGCATCGTGGATCTCGGGATGAGTCGCGGGAAAGAGTCCCTGGTAGGTCAGGGTCTCTGCCATCTCGCGTCCGGCGAAGAGATCGATGAGCGGCTGGATTTCCGGCCGGTCGGCGCGGGACAGCAGCAGAATGGGAGAGCCGATGGCGCCGTCAGCCGGCCAGACGGGCCGCAGCGGTCCGCCCGCTGGGATGGTTCGGGAGAAGAAGTACGGCATGACGGTGATGGCGGGTTGGCGCTCGCGGTCACCCGCCTCACCCCGGCCCCCGATACCGCGCCCGGCGCCCTTGATCATCTGCGACGGGTGCAGCGACCGGAACAGGTTTCGCCCGAGGGCGCGCACGCCGTCCTCTCCGTATCGGCGATAGACACTCAGGAGCACCCCGTCGAAGAGGTCGAAATCGCCGAGCGGGAGGGAGATGCTGTTCTCGAACCGCGGGTCGAGGAGGTCCTCCCAGGACCGCGGTCGGGGACGGTCGCCGAGCTCGTTGGAGTTCACCAG
>JAAAOH010000099.1 GCA_009908925.1 Spirochaetota bacterium
GTGCGACTGCCGGCCGCCGTCAGAGTCCGAGCACAACCACGAGCGCCGGCACCGTGACCACCGCGAGCAGCGTGGTGAGGCTCACACTCGATGCCGACACCGAGGAGTCCGCGTCGAACGCCCGGGCGAAGGTCTGGGTGGCGACCGCGGTGGGCATCGCGGCCATGAGGACGACGGTCTCGACCACCAGCGGCGAGCTCGCGAAGAACCAGGTCATCACCCCCCACGCCACCGCGGGCATGATCGCGAGCTTGATCACCGAGGCGAGCGCCGCGCCGGACAGGTTTCTGCGGAGCTCGGAGAATGAGAGCGAAAGGCCGAGCACGAGAAGAATGAGTGGCAGGCTCATGCGCGCGAGAAGCTCGACGGGGCGGGCGAGGACCTCCGGGAGCGACCATCGCGCGGCGGCAAAGAGGAGCCCGAGCGCGATCGCAATGAGCAGCGGGTTCGTCAGTGTCCGACGTATATGGACAAGGGGGTGGATACTATCGCCGTCGGGCTTCAGTAGACTGAGTACGAGTATGCTGAGAAGTGTGTGGATGACGATTCCGGCAGCGATAATGATAGTGATGGTACCGAGGGCGGCGGGGCCGAGCGTGGTACTGACGATCGGAAGACCGATGTAGGCCAGATTACCCCGAAAACCGGCCTGTACCACCGGACCCCGCTGGTGGAAAGGAAGTGGCAGTGTGGCCGCCAGACCGATGAGCGTCGTCACTGCGACCACAAGGGGAAAGGCAATTGCTGCTGCCCCGCCGGTGAGGGCGTTCAAGTCGATTCGGCTGGACTCGGTGAAAAGCATTGCAGGCAGACCGATGAAATAGACCAGGCGATTGAGCTCGTCGACGAAGCCTTCCCGGGCGAAGCCGGTCTTTCGCAGAAGATAGCCAACGAAGATGATGATGAAGAGCGGGAAGATCAGCCTGAGCACGTCCATGTTTGCCCGAGCTTACGGCGAATCCGCGGCCGAGGCAAGCAGCAGGGAGTACGCCTCGTTGATGCGCTGACACGCCCGAAGGCCACCCGGATTCACGTCGGGGTGATATCGCTTCATGAGTGCCTTGTATTGCGCTTTCAGGTATGAGGTGCTCAGCGCGTCATCGTCGGTCTCGAGCTCCATCACCTCGCGGGCCCGGCGGAGCGGATCCGCACCGCGGCCGCGTGCCCGCTCGCCGGCGCCGCGGCGTTCACCGGCGCCATCGAAGTGCTCCCGATCCCGTCTGTCCCGCTCCCGCCGCTCGCGCTCCTCTTCCGCCCACTCATCCTCAGGTCGCCGCACCGCCCCGACCTCGACCGCGATCTCGAAGAGTGCGATGCACACTGCCGCAAGCACCGTCTCCCGCTCGAGCACGTGACGCGAGAAATACTGCTCGAGCAGGTCACGCACGTTGGCCGCCGCCAGGTCGGGCTCGCGGTACCCCGCGAGCTCCACGTACTCACGGGCGGTATCGGCGATGAGCGCAGCCAACGAGAAGTACTCATCGAGGTAGCACCCGCGGGCGCGCCGGTAGGAGCCGAGGCGATCCAGCATTGCCTCGAAGGCGCTGCGATCGACGGTGTGCGCGGCGGCGGCCTCGCCGGCGCGGCGAAGCAACCGACTCGTGATTTCAAAGCGCGTCTCGTGGGAGAAAAAGATGCCGGCGTGCTCGAGCTCCTGCTCGGCGGTACTCCCTTCGAAGAGCTCGAGAAGCGTGACGAGCTCTCCCACGTTCTCCTGCCGGAAGCGGGCGGTCGTCATGGAGAGGTCGACCATGCGATTGCCCCGCATCGCCTCCTCGTAGATCCGGCGGTAGAAGTCGGCATGGTCTATCCCCAGAAGCTCCCGAACCGTGTCGGCTGAGAGCTCCCACGCGCCGGCTTCGCGCTGTTGTGCGAGGATGGAGTCGACAACGGCGTTCATCGGGCGAGAGACCTGAGCTCCTCGTAGAATGTTCGCGGAATCCGAACGCCCTCTCGCTCGGAGCGCTTTCTTGCCGCATAGCGTCGGTCGGCCGGCAGGCGGGTTCCCTCCTGGGCGAGGACGCGTTCGAAGAGGCGCTCCGCGTGGGTCAGGTGGGCGGCGCGGTCGCCGGGCCCGCTATCGTCGCGGTCGCCGGCCCGGTCGCCGCCGGGCACGAAGCGCTCGGGTGCCATCGCGATGATGAGCTCGCCGCCCCGCGGAGCGCCGGTGCCCGCGCGGTCGACCTCCGTGGCCTCGAAGCTGAAAAGATCACCGAGCAGCGCGCCTGCGAGAAGCTCGATCATGAGCGCGATGGAGGAGCCCTTGTGGCCGCCGAAGGGAAGCTGGGCGCCTGCGAGGGCGGCCGCGGGATCGGTCGTGGGCTGGCCGTCGGAATCGATTGCCCAGCCGTCCGGAATCGTATCACCGTCGCGCATGCGAACCTGGATCTCTCCGCGGGCGCTCGCGCTCGATGCCTGATCGAAGACGAGGGGCGGTCTCCCCTCCCGCGGCCAGGCAAAAGCCATGGGGTTGGTCCCGTACAGCGGCTCCCGCCCGCCGGCCGGCGCTACGTAGGAGAGCGAGGCGGTGTAAGCCATGGCAACGAGGCCGTCGGTGGCGAGGCGCTCTACCTCGGGCCACAGCGCAGCCACGTTGTAGGCGTTGACAACCGACAGCGCGGCAATGCCGGTATCCCGGGCGCGCTCAGCGAGCCGGGGCGTGCCGCGCTCGAGCGCAAGCGGCGAAAACGCGTAGCCGCAATCCGCACGCAGGACCGCCGGTGCGGTCTGTGAGAACTCGGGCTCCGCGTCCGGCGACACACCGGCTTCCCGGAGTGCGCGAACATAAAAGGGGATGCGGAAGAGGCCGTGGGAGACCGCCTCATCACGTTCGGCGGCCGTCACCGTCCGGGCGATCGCTGCCGCGTGGTCCGGTGAGAACCCGGCTGAGAGGCACGCGCGCTCAGCGAGCTCGTGGGCGTCATCGAGGCTGATGCGGATCCGATCGATACTCATGATTTCGATCCCTCGGGCATCCCGCTGTCGTCGGCATTGCCGCAGATGGGACAGGCGGCGATGGTGTTACGCCCGGCGTCCTTTGCTGCGTACAGGGCCTCATCGGCCATGCGCACGAGATCGGCGGCCGTGTACTGCTCGCCGGGTTGCAGCGAGCAGTAGCCCGCGCTTATGGTAACCTCCCGTGCCACCGGTGAGTCCGGATAGGAGAGACCGCGCTGCTGCACCTGCTCTCTTATACGCTCGGCTACGCGGGCCGCGCCGGCACAGTCAGTGTCTGCGAGCAGCACCGTGAACTCTTCGCCGCCGTAGCGGGCCACGAAGTCACTGGATCGTTCTACAGACTCTGCAAGAGTAGTCGCGAGGCTCTTGAGGCACTCATCGCCCTGGGGGTGACCGTAGAGATCGTTGTAGCGTTTGAAGGCATCGATGTCGATCATGATGAGCGCGATTTTCGCCGCCGAGCGTCGCGCGCTGTTGAACGTATCCTGTAGCTTGAGGTCGAAGTACCGCCGGTTGTACAGACCGGTGAGTCCGTCCTTCACCGATATCTCACCCAGCGTCCGGTTGGCCTGCTCGAGCTCACTGCGGCGGGAGTCGAGCTCCACGACCCGCCGGGCGAGGACCTGTCGCTCACGCAGGCGCGCCACGATGTAGAGAATCAATACGCCGAAGAGGATGTAGGCGGCAACCGCCCACCACCTGCGCCAGGGAGGCGACTGCACGATCAGGTGAACGCGTGCCGGCTCCGCACTCCACACCCCGTCGCTGTTGGCACCCTCAACGAGGAACGTATAGCGGCCGCCGGGAAGGCGAGTGTAGTTGGTGTAGTTTCGCGTTCCGCTC
Source organism: Spirochaetota bacterium (assembly GCA_009908925.1). Taxonomy (GTDB): domain Bacteria; phylum Spirochaetota; class Spirochaetia; order DSM-27196; family PWMO01; genus JAAAOH01. The sequence goes on from JAAAOH010000099.1 coordinate 3,802, forward strand.
TCTGTCCACTCCTCGTCAAAGCCCTCGAGTTTGAAGCGATACGTGTTCTTTTCCGGAGATGCATAGTCGAGAGCAATGAACTCGAATCCGACCGAGCGCTCCAGGTGCGAGAGCTCGATGCGGCTCCTATCGAAGGTTACGTCGGGGGGCTTCAGTGATTGTCCCCAGACCGACACATCCACGATATGCATGCGCGGGCGATGAGTATTCGGCTCGCGGATCGGTCCGTCAAGCACGGTGACGCCGTGGCCACCGCCGAACCACAGCGAGCCGTCGGCATCCTGCATTGCGCCGCCTGAGAATCCCAGCCCGCCGAGGCCGTCCTCCTCATCGAGGTTTCGGAAGTGTTCGCGGGCCGGGTCAAAGACCGAAATGCCGTTGCTCGTCGCAAGCCACAGGCGCTCGTCCTCGTCTTCGAGCATGGAGACGATGGTGTTTGCGGGAAGACCGTCCGTACGGGTATAGGAAACAAATGCATCCCGCTCGCGGTCGTAGCGATTGAGGCCGCCGCCGGTGGTTCCAATCCACAGCGTACCGTCGGCGGTTTCGTAGAGCTCTCGGGAGGTGTTGGAGCTGAGGGTGCTGCGGTCTTCGATGTCGTGGAGGTAGCGGACCCAGGAGCTGGTGTCACGGTCAAAGCGATTGAGGCCCCGATTCGTGGCCACCCAGACATCGCCCCTACGGTCTTTGTGGATATCGTAGACCAGGTTGTCGCTGAGGCTCGCGGGGTCATCGGGGTCGTGGGGAAAGTGTTCCACTGTGCCTCGCGACGTGTCCCAGAGAAAGACACCCGCTGAGTACGTGCCGATCCACAGGAGGCCGGGAGCTTCCTGCTCGAAGGCGTAGATGATGTCCGCCGGGACGGAGGTGGCATCGGCCGGGTCGCTCCGAAAGGTCTCGAACCTGTCGGCAGAGCGGTCGTAGCGGTTGAGCCCGTCGTTCGTGCCCACCCAGAGCGTCCCCGATTTGTCTTCGAAGATGCCCGTGACGATATCATCACTGATTCTGCGGCCGGGATCCGCCGCGCCGGCGCGGTAGTGAATCATGCGGTCGTCCGCGGGATCATAGCGATTCAAGCCCCCGTTGTAGGTTCCGATCCACAGGGTGCCAGTGCTGTCACGCGTGATGGCGGTGACGTTCCCGCTCGAGAGGCTGCCGTCACGCTCGGGATCGTGCTTGAAGCGCACACGATAGGTGCGGCGCCGGGAGAACCGGTTCACGCCACCGCCGTTGGTGCCGATCCACAGCGCTCCCGCGTCGTCGTAGGCGAGGGAGTACACCGTATCGTGGGAGAGGCCGAAATCCTCACGGTTCCGCCGACTGAAATGGGAGACGGAGCCCGTCACGGTGTCGAGGCGAAACAGCCCGCCGCCCCAGGTGCCCGCGAAGACGTGGCGACCGTCCGCGCCCGCCACGGCATAGGTCCGTCGATCGGCGAGCTCATACTCGCGGAGGTGGTCGCTCTGCGGATCATAGCGGACGAGTCCCGTATCCCAGACGGCCAGCCACATCGACGACGGCCCGGACTTCATGATGTCCATCACTGCCGGTGAGTCCAGACGGCTCGAGTCGATGGGTGTACGCAGCGTTTCCCGGTCGGTGTCGAGCACCGAGAGCCCGCCGTAGGTGCCGATCCACAGCCGGTTCTCCTCATCCACGAAAAGAGATCTCACGGTCTGATGGGGGAGCTCACCCGGTTCGGGCGAGAGGCCGACCCGCGCGATCTTTCCCGTGTCGGGATCGAGACGGTTGAGTCCACCGAGGGTTCCGACCCACACCACGCCGTCGCGGTCACGAATGACCGAGGTGACCACGGCGTTTGAGAGCGATGAGGAACCCTCCTGCGCTCCGTAGTTGGTGAACTGCTGCGTGCGCATGTCGAATCGAGAGAGGCCCTGATACGTGCCGACCCACAGGACGGGCTCCTGCGGATCCTCGTAGAGCGTCTGCACGAGATTGTGCGGAAGTGAGTTCTTCTCGAACGGAATGTGCTCGAACACCTCGATGGAGCGTCCGTCGTAGCGGTTCAGCCCGGCCTGCGTGCCGAACCACAGAAACCCGTAGCGGTCCTGCACGATGGCCGAGATGGACGCGTTCGACAGGCCGTCACCGCGACCAAGATGCTCGAAGTACGCCACCTCGGGAGAGACCGCCTGCGCCGGCGAAATGACGGGAATCAGCACAAGGATGAAAGCGGCCAGGAAGTAAAGCATGCGCATTTTTGCCATCGGCGTCCGCTGCGACTGCCGCGCCGCCATCCCGGTATTATAGCCCGCAAAATCCCAGCCGACAACGACTCAGTTCATCTTTCGCGACAGCCAGGGCCCGCCGGGACCCGGCACCCCCGGCCCGCGCGAGCCCGGCCGAGAGCTAACGGGCGTCGTTCAGTGATTGTATCCGGTACACAATCGCCTGTCCGAAGACCGACACACCGGAGTTGAGAACCACCAGCCCGAGTGTGCCCATCACAAACCAGGGCTCCTCCGCGGCTTTGCGGATGACGGCCTCACCGACGATGCTCACGCCCGCACCCACGAGCAGTAGCCCGAGAACCGAATAGAGTAACCAGAGTGTTCGTACCTGCATTTGGTCAAGGTAGGTGTTGCGCGTCCGTGCGGCAACCGGGCTCATGGCGCGATCCTCAAAGACGTGCACACGCCGCGGGCCGACCCCGGGACGATCATGTCTCGGATGCAGGACTCTCTTCACTGAAGAGGGCGGCGTCGAAGACGGCGAGGGCGCGCGTGCCTCCGTCGGAGCTGATCGAGAACTGTCCCCTGAGCTGGTCACGGACCAGCGACTTCACCAGAGACAACCCCAGTGAGTCACCCCGATCGATGGAAAACCCCTCCGGCAATCCGTTGCCGGTGTCCGAAACCTCGAGCTCGTAGCTTTCCTGTCCCGCTCGTTTTCTCAGGGAAACCCGAAGGCGCGCCGGCGATTCTCCCGCATCTTGCAGGCCGTGCTGGAGGGCATTGGTAACGAGCTCGTTGACGACGAGCCCGAGGGGTACCAGGGTCTTCGGCTCCACCTCCACATGTTCGGCATCCACCTCATGGCGAAAGCCCGCCCGGTCCGCCGCGAGCCCTTCAACGAGCTGATCGACGAGCTCCTCGAGGAACATGGCGATGTCCACCCGATCGAGACGCCCCGCCTGGTGCAGCGACTGGTGAACAACAACCATTGCCCCCACCCGGTTCCTGGCGTCGGCGAGAACGGCACGTGTCGACTCGTCCCCGACATCCGAGATCTGGAGGTCGAGCATGCTCGCGATTACCTGGAGGTTGTTCTTCACACGATGGCTGCTTTCGCGTACCAGAACCTCGCGTTCGTCGGCCAGTCTGCGCGCGGTGATCGCTTCCTGTTCTGCGTGTCCGATGAGCGTCGCAGCAAGGCGGTCCCAGAACAACGTGGAGACACCTGCGGCAATGATGATGATGGATAACAGCGGCATGACCGTTACGAGCGGGAGATCGGCGACGCCGCCAACGCCCTGATTGAGGCTGTAGGTGAGCATGGTATTTGCCACGCCGAGCACGATGCCGGCGACGACGACACGCGGCTCGAAAACCAGGCCGGCCATGACCAGGAGCCCCGCGATCCCTGCCGGCATGAGCAGCAGCGACAGTGCCAGTGCGTCGCCGTCCACGATATGAGGCTCGAGGAGCAGCGTCAGGAATATGCCCGCAACGAAGAGCTGCAGGGCAGCCACCACACGGCGCCGCGCCGCAAGGAGGACTGCCGCCGTCGTCACCAGAAACTGCGTGATGGTGGACAGTGCGTAGGGTGCGGCAGGCGAGTAGCCGAGCCTCAGGATACTGTCGGCAAGGAACCCGACGAGCAACGCGGCCACCCCTGCAAATACCGCGATGACCGCGCGCCGCAGGGCCACGGAGTCGGCGATATGAGAGACGAATGGGGCATGTGTCATCGGTCCGAGCAGGCTCATCGTTTCCCGGCGAATTTATTCTCAACTATGCGTTCGGGCAAGGGGCGTGACAGGGGGCGTGACAGCAGCGTTTTCGCGGAACATCGACACGGGTCCCGATCAATGCTACGATTATGGAAACCTCCCGTATAGGAGCTCTTTTTATGCAACACGTTGACGTTGCCGTCATCGGTGCCGGTGTCAGTGGTGCCTCGATCGCGCGGAACCTCTCCGCCTACCAGATCGACACGGTGCTGCTCGAAAAGGAGACAGACGTTTCGTTCGGTGTCTCCAAGGCAAACTCCGGGATCGTCCACGGCGGGTTTCACCATAGTACGAAGCATCTCAAGGCCAGACTCGAGATTCAGGGCAATGTGATGTTCGATCGGCTTGCTCGCGAGCTCGATTTCCCCTTCAAGCGTTCGGGCATCCTCGTTGTGGCACTGAAAAACGAGGACATGAAGTACATCGATCACCTCTACTCCCAGGGACAAGAGAACGGTGCCATCGGCATCGAGCTATGCTCCCGGGACCGGATGTTCGAGCTCGAGCCGAAGCTCAACCCCGACACCATCGGTGGACTCCACGCGCCCTCGGGCGGCATCCTCGAGCCCTACCGGTTCGCCTTCTCCATGGTCGAGTCTGCGCAGAAGAACGGGGTAGAGGTGATGACCGACTTCGAGGTTTCGAAAGCCGAGCCTCTGTCCACCGGCTACCGCATCCATGCCGCCGACGGGCGCAGTATCGAAGCCGACTACGTTGTGAACGCGGCCGGTCTCTACGCCGACCGGGTCTCCGCCATCTTCGGCGCCGAGGAGTTCGAAATCCACCCGCGAAAGGGCGAGTATTACCTCCTCGACCGGCAGACCAAAGCCTCGCCGGAGAAGGTGCTCTTTCCGGTGCCGACCAAGGTATCCAAGGGTATGCTCGTAATCCCCACCGCGGAGGGCACGGTGCTCGTTGGGCCGACCGCACAGGACATCGACGACAAGGAGGACGTGGCCACCTCCGCGGAGGAGCTCGATCACATCTTCGACGCCGCGCGGAAAATGATGCCCGTGGTGTCTCAGAACGACGTGATTACCTCCTTCGCCGGCCTTCGCCCGACCATGGAATCCGGGGACTTCTACATCGACGTCTCCAATGAGGCGCCCAACTTCATCCAGGTAGCCGGGATCCAGTCGCCGGGGCTCACCGCCTCGCCGGCTGTCGGCGAGTACGTGAAAAACCTCCTCAAGAAGGCCGGCGCCACGCTCACCGAGAAGTCGGACTGGGACCCGTTCGTGAGCAAGGTTCCCCGCATTCGCGACGCCGGGCCCTTCGATGCCGATCAGCTCGTGCAGCAGCGCGCCGAGTACGGCAACGTGGTCTGTCGCTGTGAGGAAATCTCCGAAGCCGAGATCATCGAGGCCATTCGCCGCGGGCACACCACCCTCGACGGGGTGAAGTACTTCACCCGCGCCGGCATGGGGCGGTGCCAGGGCGGATTCTGCTCCTACAAGATCATGAAGATCATCATGAGGGAGACCGGCCTGTCGCATGAACAGATCACCAAGCGCGGCGCCGGCAGCGAGCTGCTGATGGGGACACTATGAAAGAGCTCGAATACGACGTTGTAGTGATAGGCGGGGGTGGGGCCGGCATGTCGGCCGCACTCAGCGTGCATGAGCAGGGGTTCAGCTGCGCCGTGGTGGAGCGCGAGGCGCATCTCGGTGGCATTCTTCTGCAGTGCATTCATAATGGATTCGGCCTGCAGGAGTTCAAGAAGGAGTTCACCGGCCCCGAGTACGCCGACGAGTTCATCCAGAAGGTGCGCACCGAAGAGATCGACGTCTACGAGCGCACCACGGTGATGTCGCTCACCCCCTCGGACGGCGGGCATGAGAGCTACTGCTACTCGCCGGAGAACGGGGTCATGCGGCTGACGAGCCGTGCGGTCATACTGGCAATGGGCTGCCGCGAGCGAAACCGGGGCAACATCCGCATCCCGGGTACCCGTCCGGCCGGCGTGTACACGGCCGGTCTTGCGCAGCGGCTGGTGAACATCGAGGGCTACATTCCCGGCAAGGACGTCGTCATCATCGGCTCCGGAGACATCGGCCTCATCATGGCACGCCGGATGACCTGGGTCGGAAGCAACGTCCACGCCGTCGTCGAGATACAGCCCTATCCCTCGGGCCTGACGCGCAACATCGTGCAGTGTCTCAACGATTTCGAAATCCCGCTCTACCTCAGCCATGTGATATCGCGCATCGAGGGGCATGACCGCGTCGAGCGCGTCGAGGTGACGCCGCTCGTCGACGGCATCCCCGATACCGATCAGAGCTTCTACGTCGAGTGTGATACCGTTCTGCTCTCGGTCGGGCTCATTCCCGAGAACGAGCTCTCGAAGGCCGCCGGGGTAGAGCTCAACCCCCAGACCGGCGGAGCGCTCGTCGATTCGACGATGATGAGCAACGTCCCGGGGATATTCGCCTGCGGAAACGTGCTCCACGTGCACGATCTCGTGGACTTCGTCTCCGAGGAGGCCCGGCGGACGGGTGCCTACGTCGCGAAGTATCTGCGCGGGCAGAGGCCGAAACGGGAGGTCCGCATCAAGGCAGGTGCGAACGTTCGCTACGTCACCCCGACTCGCCTCAATCCCGCCGAGCCCGACAAGCTCTACATGCGCTCGCTCGTGGTGAAGAACCACGCCGAGGTGGAGATCAAGCTCGACAACAACGTCATCAAGAAGACCCGAAAGACGCACGTGCAACCCTCGGAAATGCTCAGCGTGAAGCTGAAAAAGAAGGACATCGAGGACGCGAGGTTTACCGATGACTCCGTGCTGGAGGTGAACATCCGATGAGCGCCAGAAAGGACTACGGCGAGCCCATTCGCGAGATGATCTGCATAAGCTGCCCGATCGGCTGTCACCTGCAACTCTTCAAGGACGAGAACGAGGAGCTCGTGGTGAAGGGAAATCGCTGCCCGCGGGGCAAGGAGTACGCGCAAGAGGAGTACTACGCTCCCAAACGCGTCGTCACCGCCACCGCCGCCACCGCGGATCCCGACGCCCCACGGCTGCCCGTGCGCACCGACAAGCCGCTGCCGAAGGAGCACATCAACGACCTGATCTCGGAGGTCTACGCCCTCGAGGTAAAGCTGCCGGTGGATCGCGGGGCGGTGCTTATCGAGAACTACCGGGACACCGGAGTGAATCTGGTGTCCTCGTTGACGCTCGGGAAGTGATCCGGGCGCCGCGCCTATGGCCAGGACCGCCGAGACCACCCGTACACGGGACGAGACCGAGCCCGAGCATCCGGCGATGTACAGGGTGCTCCTCATAAATGATCACTACACCACCGTGGACTTCGTCATATGGGTGCTCATGGAAGTCTTCGGCAAGGGCGCAGCAGAAGCCTACAAGATCATGCTCGACGTGCATCAACGCGGGAAAGGTCTTGCCGGCATCTACACCAGGGACGTCGCCGAATCGAAGGCCGACCGGACCATGAAGCTCGCGCGGGAGCAGGGTATGCCCTTTCGCGCCGAGGTCGAGCCGGAGTAGAGGGCGCCGTCACCGCGGCTGCCGCGCCGCCACTCCCACGGCGGCACCGCCCCCGGCCGGCTCCACAGGCCCCGCTGAGCGTCCCGTGCCTGCTGCTCGGCCCGACGCAGGGTGGCGTCGTCCGGGGCGTAGGTCCGATACCACCAGGCAAGCCCCGCCGCGACAAGCGCTTCGTTGAGCGACCCGCCGTCGGGGAGCCATACGATTCCCACCAGCCGCCCGTAGCGGTCGCGGTCTGTCACCTCGACGGTGATTCGCCTGCCAAGCGTGTGCCGGGTGGTGTATCGAGCAGCCTGTTGGCCGTAGGGTTGGCCCGATTCGGGGCAGTCCACGCCGTGGAGGCGCACCGCCACCGTCCCCGTTCCGACATCGACCTCGATGGTATCTCCGTCGCGCACCTCCACGACGGTGCCGGTGACGGACTGCGGCGACGCGGCGGCCGAGGTCAATGGGAACAGGAGCTGCAGAAGCAGGAGGAGCAGTGCGGCGCGCATCGGGGTGCCGGTGACTACTGCGGCGCCCGCACCCGGTAGATCGTCATCGCGTCATCGATCCCCTTGAGTGTGGCTTTGCCGCGGGAGACCTTCTTCACCCGGTCCTTGAGCGCCCGGGTGACTCCCGGCGCGCGAAACACCTCGTCGCTCATGCTGATCTCCCGCGACTGCGAAAGAGACTCGACACGGGCGGCGATATTCACGGTGCGTCCGAAGTAGTCGAGGCGGCCGTTCAGCGTCACCACGATGACGGGACCGCGATGCAGGCCGACCTTGAGGTGCAGTTCGTTTCCGTCATCGCGCTCGGCGTTTGCGTGGTCGAGCGCATCGGTCATTTCGAAGGCCGCCGTGACGGCATCTGCCTCCGAAGTGAACACGCCCATGACCGCGTCCCCTATCGTCTTGATCGGGACGCCGCCGCGGTTGGCAATCGCCTCGAAGACGACGTCGAAGTGATCACGCACGAGGCGGTAGGCGCGCGCATCACCGAGGCGCTCATACATGGCGGTGGAACCGGTGATGTCGGTGAACAGCACCGTGGCCGACTTGATCTCGAGGCTCTGGTCCACCGGCAGGGTGTCGTCACCGAAGAGCTTGCCGAACACGGGGTGGTTCAGCACCTCGACCCCGTGCACCGTCCTCTCGTTCCGCCAATCGTGGTGTCCGGTGGTCTGGATGTCGTCGACGATCTTCTGCATGTGGCGCTCTCGGAACTCCGCCGGGAGCTGTCGGATCGCCTCGCTTACGGAGAAGAACACCTCGACGTTCTCATCGAGGGTGTTCCGAAAATCGATCCGGCAGACCGGGCAGAACTCTTCTTCGTGGGTGTGAGAGAGCTTGAGGCTCTCCTTCGCGACCCCGCCGCACGTGGGGCAGTGAAACGCCCACTCAAGATCGAGCACGCCGAACCCGACGGCCCGAAGCATGATCTCCAGTACCGCATGTCGGTCCATCTGCCAGCTCGCAGCGAGGACGTCCGGATCGATGTGGAAGAGCTCCTCCGGCGGGGACTCTGCTATGAGGTTCTTCAGCTTCTCGATAGCCGGGTGCTCTCTGAAGTTCGCCAGTTCCGCATCGAGACGTTCGTGGTCTACTGTTGTATGTGCCGGGGTGCTCATGGTACGGCTTCTCCTGCTGAGCAAAGATAACTCAGCAGGAGCCGTTTCGCAATCAAGGCCTATCGGCTCAGAGCTTCTGTGAGAATCCCCTTCGTCGTCACGCCCTCTACCTTCTCGAAATCGATTTCGGTTCCCAGGTATCGCTGCTGATTGAAATCCAGTGCCACCCAGCTGGATGTGACAATTTCGTATCTCTCGCGATCCTCGACGTCGATTTCGCTTGCGTAAAGGAAGTCGCCGGCGCGCTCAGCGACGGGTGTGCCGGCGTGTTGATTGCTGCGCGCGAGGATTGTGCGAAGCGTGTCGGCATCGACCTCGGCGCGCATGACGTCATTGTCGAAGCGCATGAACTGATCGAACCGGTAGGCGGGGAGCTGACCCTCGGACAGGCCGGAGCCGAAGGATGTGTGGTTCAGAAACGCTGCATCGGCCCCGACGGCATCGCGGACCGTCGCCACCGACCACATCGCCGCCTCCAGGACGCTCATGTCTTCGGGCACGACGCCCACGACCGCCGTGTCGCTTCTGTCGAGGTGCTCGTTTCGAACGCGCTCTATGATGCCTGCCATTCGTGTATCGGGCTCGGCGACATCGGCGGTCAATACCCGACGGAACACCAGCCGAGGCGTCGACCCGCCGAGATACACTTCCGTCACGTTGATCCGTTCGCCGCGGAAGCCGTTGTGCATGTAGGTCACGCCCTCGATCTCCTCCCGGAGCACCAGGTGATTGTGTCCGCCGACCGCGAAGAGGGTAGTGTCAGGCACAGTGGCAAGCATCGCGCGGTCCGCCGTAAGTCCGGCGTGGCTCAGCAGGATGGAGTAATCGGCGTCCCGGACCAGGGAGGCGTAATTGTCCCGCGCCCACTCGACCGGATCCGGTATCTCTATGGTTTCCCGGTGGGGCTCGGGATAGGTGTTCATCTGATTCGTGGCGACACCCACCATCCGCACCACGTTGTTGTTGACCGACACATCGGTCGTGGCAGGTGCCAGAGGTCGGCCCTCGGCATCGGCGATGTTTCCGATCACCGTCAGATCATGCTCACGGGCCGTTCTGACGAACTCCTGCGGTGCCACGAAGTCGAACTCGTGATTCCCGATGTTGATAATCACCGGACCGTGCTCGCGCAGGCGCGAAAGGAACTCCCAGTCCGCTACACCTTCCGATTTTGCCGCGGCAGCGTTGCCGAGCTCGAAGAGGTCGCCGTTGAAGAGAAAGACCACGTTCTGCCCACTGTACTGATTGGCGAGTCGCTCTACCGCGGTGAGGATGCGCGGATACGCGTCATAGGCGGAATGCGTATCCGCCATATTCACCACGACGAGCTCCGGTGCCGACCGCTCCCACTGTCCCTCCGCATGGATGGCGGCGGGTGGAAGGATGACCCACGCCAAGAGGACGAGAGCCGCCATCAATCTTCGAGTTGCTGTTCTGCGATTCATACCATTCCTCCTGCTCCGAATCCTTTCACGAGACTATGAGCGTTTCATGAAGAGTTGCCGCCGGCCCAGTGTACACGCTACTCTGTCGGCATGGCAGTATCCCGCTACCCCGCCGTAACCGTCCCCATCTCGATTCGTTTTAGTGACCTCGACGCCTACGGGCATGTGAACAACTCGGTCTTCTTCACCTATCTTGAGGAGGCACGCATTGAGCTCATCCGGGAGCATTTTCGCGTGGAAATGAGCGAGGAAACCGTATTTCTCGTGGCACGTGCGGCCTGCGCCTACAAGCTGCCGGTCGAGTACGGTACCGAGCTCTTCGTCACGATGACCGTGCGTGAGATGCGGCGCGCAAGCTTCGTAATCGATTACGTCATCGCCGACTCAGGCGGTGCCACCTACGCCACCGCCGAGACGACGCTCGTGGCCTTCGACCCGGTCTCCCGAAGCGTCACCTCCCTGCCTTCCTGGCTCGATTCCGCCGTGGCGGCGGCGGCGGAGAAGTGGGGTGGGGAGGCACCGGATCACGACTCCGCGCACCCACCCCCGTCGAGGTAGTGGGTTACGAGCGAGAGGAAGAGCTCGCCGTACTGCTCGAGCTTCCGCTCGCCGACACCGTGGCAGCGAAGCAGTGCCGCCTCGTCGGTAGGGCGATTGCGGGCGATGGAGCGCAGGCTCTTGTCGCTGAATACGACGTAGGGCGGCAACCCGCGCTCGCGGGCGAGGCGGAGCCTGAGGCTCCTGAGGCATTCGAAGAGCCGTTCCTCGTCGGCCAGCCGGGTATCGTGTATCGCGTCGGCGTCGCGGCCGGCGGCCGGGGGTGCCGCCCGCCGTGCCGCGGAGAACGACTCCTGACCTCGGAGGACGTTCCGGCCCCGGGCGGTGATTCTGAAGCCTGACTTCGGGCCGTCGGCGCGCGCGAGGCAGCCCGCCCCCTCGAGATCGCGCAGCAGCCCGAGCCACCACTTCTTGTCGCGGTCGCGCCCGACGCCGAAGGTCGGCAGATCGTTGTGACCGAGCTCGAGGATGCGGTCGGTTGCGGCGCCCGTCACGATGTCTGCAAGGTGATGGCCGCCGAAGCGCTGCCCGGTGCGATGGGCCGCCGATAGTATCTTCTGCGCGGCCACCGAGAGATCCTCCCGCTCGACCACGCCGGTGCACACGTCGCAGTTCCCGCAATCTCCGGGGTACTCCTCGTCGAAGTGCGCAAGCAGCAGTTTCCTGCGGCAGACGCCCGAATCGGCATAGCGCAGCACCTCGCGCAGCCGTCCCTCCGCACGTTCGCGTTCCTCGTCCGACTCCATACGGTCTATGTGGTAGCGGATCTTCTGGATGTCGCCGGGCCCGAAGAACATGACCGTATCCGCCGGCTCGCCGTCGCGGGCGGCGCGCCCGGTTTCCTGGTAGTAGGCCTCGACGCTCCGGGGGAGGTCGCCGTGGACGATCCATCGGACGTTGGATTTGTCGATGCCCATGCCGAAGGCAATCGTGGCCACGACGATCTCCACCTCATCGAGGACGAAGGTGTCCTGCCGGGTGCGCCGGTCCTCGGGCTCGAGGCCGGCGTGGTAGGCGACCGCGCGCAGGCCACGGCCGGAGAGGAAGGCGGCGGTCTTCTCCACCGAGGCGCGGCTTGCGCGGTAGACGATCCCCGGCTCCCCGCGGTGGCGCTCGACGAAGGAGAGGATCTGGCGGTCGACCCGGTCCTTCGGCTCGACTGCGTAGTAGATCTCCGCACGGTCGAAGCTGCCGCGCACCGCGACGGGGTCGGCGAGCCTGAGCTGGCGTATCACATCATCCTGTACCTGTCGGGTGGCGGTTGCCGTAAAGGCGGCGATGGGCACGCCGGGAAAGTCGTCGCGGAGGCTTCCAAGGGCGCGGTAGTCGGGGCGGAACTCGTGACCCCACTCGGAGATGCAGTGCGCCTCGTCGACGGCGAAGAGTGTCACGTCGAGTGATGCGAGGTCGGCGCGGAAGCGCGGGTGAGAGAGCCGCTCCGGCGCGACGTAGAGCAGACGGATGCTTCCCTTGGAGAGCTCACGCCAGATCCGGTGGATCTCCTCGGGCTCGAGCGTGCTGTTGAGAAAACTCGCGGCGATGCCGTTCTCCCGCGCGGCATCGACCTGGTCCTTCATGAGGGAGATGAGCGGGCTCACCACCACGGTAAGACCGCGGGTGAGGAGCGCGGGTAACTGATAGCAGAGTGATTTCCCCCCGCCGGTGGGAAGGGCGGCAAATACGTCGCGCCCTGCGAGGATGGCCGAGACGATTTCTTCCTGGTGTGCGCGAAAGGACGAAAAGCCGAAGTGGGACTTCAGGGCCGCGGTGATCTCATCGAGCGAATACCCTGCGGACTGCGAGGGGTGATGCGGCGCCGTCATGGGCGGCACCATAGCGGAAACTGCGGGGCGCTGCAAGCCGGGCAGCGCCCCGCGGGACTGCGGCTCCTACTGCGCCACCTTCGCGCCCGATTCCACCGCCTGCAGCTCGTCGGCTGCAAAGACCTGATCGAGGTTGAGGATGATGATGAACTTCTCATCAACCTTCCCGATGCCCTGGATGAAGTCCGCGCTGATGCGCGTGCCCACCCGCGGCGGCGGCTCGATGT
>JAAAOH010000324.1 GCA_009908925.1 Spirochaetota bacterium
GGCACTCGCTTACTGGCTGACCAAGATGGGTCTCTCGGAAGGGAAGATCGGACAGCTCCTCGCCCAGGGCTCTTATCGCCTGGCCGAGCACTACGGTCACACCGAGCTCTCGATGACCATCAAGAAGCAGGAGCTTGCAGCCTACGACCCGCGCGGCGTACAGGGCCACGGCCTCGAATACGCGGTCGGTAACCGCGGTGCGGACCACGTGCGTGCCTACCTTATCTCTCCGGAGATCCTCGGCGCACCTGAGAAGCTCGATCCGCAGGAGATCGACAGCAAGCCGCAGTGGGCCATCATCTTCCAGAATCTGACCGGCGTGATCGATTCGGCGGGCCTGTGCCTGTTCACGAGCTTCTCCCTCGGCGCACCCGAGTACAACGCCATGATCAATGCCGCCACGGGATTCGACCTGTCGGTGGACGAGATGATGATGATCGGCAGCCGCATCTGGAACATGGAACGGCAGTTCAACCTCGCCTCAGGCATCGATCCGAAGGACGACACCCTTCCCAAGCGCTTCTTCGAGGAGCCCGCGAAGGAAGGTCCGAACAAGGGCAAGGTACATCGCCTGCCCGAGATGCTTCCGAAGTTCTACGAGCTTCGCGGCTGGACGACCGAGGGTCGCCCGACGCCCGAAACGCTCAAAGAGCTCAACCTCGCATAGAGCATTCCGACGGTTTTCCCCCGGGTCCGGCCTCGGCCGGACCCGGATCGAGGCCGTCGCGGGCTGCTCCCGGACTCTGTCCTGGATAAACGGCCCGCAATTGTCTATCTTCCAGCCTATGAACGTCGAAGCAAAGCTCTTCGCAACCCTGAAACTCAAGCTCGGTGTCGGGCGGGTTACCGTCGAGAGCGACAACCCTCTGACCGTGCGCGAGCTTCTCGGCCGCATAAGCGAGCAGGTCGGCCACGACATCGCTCCCCACCTCGTAGACGGCGATGAGACGATTCTTCCCGGCACCATGATTCTCGTGGGCGGCAAGAACATTCATCACCTCGACGGTCTCGACACGATCGTGGAGGACGCCGACGTCGCCATCTTCCCGCCATCCGGCGGAGGTTGAGGCAGGGGCAGGGCGCAAGCCCCAGGCTCGAGGAGGAAGGTATGTCGGATATGTCAGGTGGGCCAGATGTCTCCGGTGCGCCCCGCGGGCGCGAGCAGTTCTCCCGCCATCTCGCTCTCGTCGCCACCGAGGGGCTCGATCGCCTGAGCGCGGCCACCGTTGCCGTTGTCGGGGCAGGGGGGCTCGGATCCACGGTGCTGGAGCTACTCACGCGCAGCGGCGTGGGGACCATCCGCATCCACGACGCCGGTGTGCTCGACATCCCCGACCTCAACCGCCAGATTCTCTATACCCACGACGAGCTCGGGCGCGCCAAGGCCGACGCGGCCGCCGCGCGGCTCTCGCGCATCAACCCCGCGCTCAGCGTCGAGGCGCACAGCGCGCGCGTTGACGCGGGCACCGACTTCTCGGGAGCGGACGTCGTCGTCGACTGTCTCGACAACTTCGAAACACGCTTTGCTGTCGACGAGAGAACCTACGACGCCGGGATCCCACTGGTTCACGGCGGGGTGTATCAGTACTTCGGCCAGGTGACCACAATCCATCGCGATCACACGAAAAGCCTGCGCGCCCTCTTCGGGCCTGAGGCAACCGCCCAGGACGCGGAGGCAAATAAGCCGATGTTTCCCCCGGCCGTCGCCGGCACCGCCACCGTTGAGGCAACCGAGTGCATCAAGCTCCTCCTCGGCCGCCCGCCGGAGCAACTGCTCTACAACCGGATTCTGTCCCTCGATTATCTGACCTACGATTTCGACGAAATTCAGCTCTCGCCCTGAGCCGGGCCGCGCTCGAAGAGCGCCTGTCCGGCCCCGAGGGCATGCTGTGCCACGGGCGGCGGGTCAGCGGCGCGCACCTCAGCGGTGGTGTATACGAAAAGATCGACCGGCAGGCCGAGGTCGGCAAAGGCATCCAGGTAGCGCGGAGGGCGGTCGAGGAGCCGCAGATCACTGTCGGACAGCTCGATTATGATATCGGCGTCACTTGCGGCTGTTGCCGTACCGTCGGCAAGGGAGCCGAAAAGGACAACGCGCACCACCGAGGGATCGCGCTCGCCCACGCGGCGCGCCGCCTCGCGAACGGCTTCGACCGCGGCTTCACGATCCAGCCAGAAGACTGTCACAGAATCGAATGATTGCTTCCGCACTGCTGGTCGCATCGTTCGCATCGTCCTGTGTGATATAGTCACCGGGTTTCCCGGCGGCGTACCCATTCGGGTATCTGGACGGCACATAAAACCTGTCCAGGACCGCTGCCGCGGCAGTCACGTCACCGGGCACATCGGAGCGCTGCGCCACCGCTTTCAGTAACTGGGTGACCGCATGGCCCCATGCCTCGGCACCCATCTTCTGCAGCGCCGCCTTCACTGCCTTCTCCGCGGCCTGTTGGGAGATGAAGCATGCCCATTCGAAGTAGCCCCCGCGCGCAGTTGCCACTGCCGCGTCCATGTCGCGATGCGCCTGCCCGATCCAGTCTCCACTTCTGTCCGACATACCGGCAGTATGCCACGGTGGAGGCGGATTGAACAGCAACATCGCTCGGTCAATGTCCCCCGCCCTCGAGCATTGCGACCGCGTGGGACATGATTGGGGCGATGACTGACGCTGCGAACGCTGCGCCGCGGACCGACCCCGGCACGTTTACCACGATCGTCCGCCCGCGAACGCCGGCGTAGCCCCGCGAGAGCATCGCCGTCCTGGTTTCGGCCAGGGAGGCCGCGCGGATTGCCTCTGCGATACCGGGGAGCTCGCGCTCGCAGTACTCGCGCGTCACATCGGGGGTGAGGTCCCGCGGACCGATTCCGGTCCCGCCGGTGGTGATGATGAAGTCGGCGGCGGTCGCTGCGACCGCGGGGGCGCCGGCG
>JAAAOH010000204.1 GCA_009908925.1 Spirochaetota bacterium
GCGAATCGAATGTGAAAGTGCGGATGCACCGTGCACGTGAGCGCCTTGGCCAGGTGCTCAAGGAGGCCGACATCTATGTACCATAACGGGGAAGACATCTCCGCCTACCTGGACGGAGAGTTACCCGCCGATGCCGCGCGCGAGCTCGAGCGAGAGCTCGAGACGGACATCACCGCACGGGAGGAGCTCGACCGGCTTCGAGGGCTTCGAAGAATGCTGCATAACACCGAGGAGCCGAATTTTCGTGCCGGCCACGAGCGGGTCTGGATGAGCCTGGAGAGTCGACTTGGCCTCAAGACGCCTCTGTGGCGACGTCGCGTTTCGCTCCCGTATCCCGCAGTGGCCGCCGCCGCCGTCGCCGTGTTCGCCCTGGCCGGGCTGCTGGCCTGGTTTGTGGGTCCCTCGAGTACGGGGCTGGGTGGCTTCGAGAGCGCTGCGGCAACTGCGGCCGATGCGCGAATCGCCGTCGGAGGCTTCGACGGCGAGGAGCTGCTGGGCTTGCTCCGGGAGCAGGATCTGGCCGGTGATGTCAGTATGGAGCTACCCGAAAACGCTCGTTTCCGGATCATGGGCGAGCCTCAGCTGATGAAAGCGGCCGAGTTCCGCGAACGGGGTGCCTCGCCGGACGGCTAATGCGCATGAAGGGACGATACGCTCTCGTTGTCCTGCCGGTACTGCTTTTCTTAGCGGCATTTCCTGCCATCGCGCAGGACGGCGGAGGCTCCATCGAAGGCCCCGGGGAGAGCTCTGCGGACGGGCTCGAAACCATTGACGAAGCACTGCGCGAGCTCGCGGACAGCGCCATGGGTGTTCATATCACCGCGAGGATCACCCAGGGCTCGGAGCAGACCGTCTGGAACATGGATGTCACCCGTGTCACCATCTCCGGCAGAGCGGTGACCGTCCGGCTCGACGGGAGCAATGTAACGGTGGTAGCCAAGTTCACCCCCTATCGGGATTCGGGAGATTCCATTCTCCTCGTCGCCCAGGGGCAGACCTGGATATCGCGTGACGGCACCGAAGAAGCGATCGACTACCAGACCGCCTTCGAAAGCATGCCCATTCAACTGGGAGAAACCGTGGTCTTCTTGCCGCTCGGCGACAATGAGCTTACAATGGACGTTGAAACCGAGGAAAGCGCGACGCTCAACATCGAGCTCGAGGTCACGGTCGTCCCCTACGACGGCGAAGCCGCAAAGAATGAGTAACGCCGGCACATGAGTCCTACCCGCAGTCATGCCCGGAGCGCTATAGGCGCGACGGTTGCGTTTCTAATCCTCCTCAGTACCTTCTACGCTCTCGTCAGCTTCACCGGGCGTGCTCCGGTCATCGAGAACATCGAGCCGAAGACGGCGGCGCCGGGAGAACCCATAGAGATCATCGGCGAGCACTTCGGCAACACCCGCGGCCGCGCAAAGGTACGCATCGCGGGAAGCACGCCCACGTCCTCCGCGTATCGCGAGTGGAGCGACGAGCGGATCGTGATGGAGGTGCCGGAGGACGTCGACTCCGGGCTCGTGTATGTGGAAACCGATCGTGGTCGCAGCAACGGGGCATTGTTTGCAAACGCTGCGCACGTTCCGACAGACTCTGCGGCCGCCGAGGAGTCTGCGGCGCGGCCGGCCGCGAGCTCTGTTACACCGCAGAGCGCTGCTGTGGGCGACGTTATTACGATCCGCGGCGAGCGGTTCGGCGGCAACCGAAAGGATTCGCGCGTGACCTTCACCTGGGAATCCGCGGACGCAGAGAAGGGCCGGATCGAGGTCTCCGGCGACGAGGACGGATACGTGTACTGGTCCGCACGTGAGGTTCGGGTGCGGGTGCCGGACGGGGCTGTCTCAGGTGCCGTCTCGATAGAGACCGTTCGCGGTGAGAGCCAGGGTGTCGAGGTTGCAATCGAGCATCCTGTGGGCCGGAAGCGTTTCACCGGGCGGCAAAGCCACGCGGTTGCGATTTCCGTCAGTGTGGACTCGGTTCAGCTCGCCGAGGAGGCGGGCGGCGCGACAGTATTCTTGTGGGCACCGACGGTGGCGCGCGCACCGGAGCAGCGTAACTACCAGGTGCTGACCGAAACAGAGGTGCCCCTGTTCTCCCGTGCTTCCGGAGTCTCTCTTCACCGCATTGAGAATCCTGCGTCTGATACCGCCTGGTCGATGCGCAGAACGGCCCTGTTCGACCGCTACGCGGTTGAAACGCAGATCGAGCCCGCCGCCGTGCCCCTCGAGTATGATCGCTCCGCGGAGTTTCTGCGCCGCTACACCGAGGCGGACGAACTCCTGCCCGTTGACGCCGAGCCCGTGCAGACGGAGGCGGCACGACTTCTTCGAACCGCCAGAAACCCCTACGTCAGGGCTCTTCGCACCTACGAGCGTGTTCTCGCCATCCTCTCCCCGATCGAGCGCGTCGGGGCGGTTCAGGCGGTCCAGGCCCTCGAGACGGGAGCAGCGAACGCGTACGGCTACGCCGCCCTCACCGTCTCCCTGCTGCGCGCGCAGGACATCGCCGCCCGGCTCGTCAGCGGCTACCTTGTCTGCGATCCCGCGGCTATCGAGCGCCACTACTGGGCCGAGTTCTACATCGAGGATTTCGGCTGGGTGCCTCTGGATCCCGCAGCGGCCGACGGCGCCGTATGCGAGAGTTTCGCGACGCCGGAGGATCCGGTATCCTACTATTTCGGCAACACCGACGCCGATCGCATCACCTTCAGCAAGGGACTTATCGAGGTGCCCCGGATGCACCCCGAAGGACGTACGCGGCGGGTGGAGACCATGTACTCCCTGCAGACCCATCACCAGGAAGCGGTCGGTGATATCAGCTGGTATCGCGTGCGCTGGCACGATGTGACCTACCTCGGCGATTATTGACGCCCCGCGAATATTGACACCGGTCTCCGCAACACCTATGTTGAGAAAAGCCGACAGGC
>JAAAOH010000069.1 GCA_009908925.1 Spirochaetota bacterium
ACAAAAGGCTGGGCTTCATGCTACGATTTCGCACCGCGTAACTCAATCAAGCGTCTGTAAGGGGGAACAATGGTCGAGGTTTTCGGCTTCGTAGCGCCGGTCGGACTCGTCATAGTCGGCGGGGTCATCTTGCGCCTCTCCGGAGCTGCCGACTCGAGCTGGGTCGAGGTTCTGAATCGCTACGGACTCTACATCGGCTTCCCGGCACTCATTTTTCTGAACCTGACGGAGATCGACACGACCGAGCTCATCGCCCATCTGCCGGTCTTCGGGTTCAACGCCGCCATGCTTCTCGCGGTCATGCTCACCACCTACACGGTGGTGCGGGTCCTCGGGCTCGACCTCGAGATCGGCAACGCGCTCATGGTCTCCTCCTTTTTCGGAAACGTGGCGTACGTCGGCTACCCCGTGATCACCTCTGCCTTTCCGGGTTCCGAAGCAGAGGTGAGTATCGTTATCTCGATCTATACGCTGGTGCTGTTTTCGATCGGCGTGTTTATCCTCGAGAGCTCGCGGGAGCATCCCAAGGGTCTCCACCAGATCCTCGGCCGCATTGCGGTCAACCCCTTCATCGTCGCGATCGCCCTCGGGTTCATCTTCATCGGTTTCGACCTGCCGGTGCCGGCCATACTCCACGAGGCGCTTGCAATGATCAGGGGCTCCGCCTCGGCGGTGGTGCTCATAAGCCTCGGTATTTTCCTCGCACATCGCATTCCGCTTCGGCGGGTGTGGCGGCCGACGCTCGCGGTCGTGGCGCTGCGCCTCGGCGTCGTGCCCCTCGTGTTCTTCTTTGCAGCCGGCGGCGTGGGGCTCGGCGATGCGCGGGCGGTGACGGTTGTGGAGGCGGCAATGCCGCTCGCGGTCACGCCCTTTGCGCTGTCCTCGATGTATCCCATGGATCGTGAGGTACTCGTGACGAGCATTTTCGTAACGACGCTGCTGTCGGCTCTGACGTTGCCCCTGTTTATCTCGCTCGTGCGCTGAGCTTACGCCGGTATACTGACCGTCGGTTCCACCGGCAGGGACGGAGGAAGCGGCAGGCCGAGCTCGCCGAGAGCGGTCCGCCAGAGCTCGGTAATCCCGGCGTAGGCCGTGATGCGGGCGCCGGTGCGGGGATGGTTGAAGCCGATGCGAAGCGCGCGCAGCAGCAGGTGGCGCTCTCCGAGGCGATCCCAGAGGTACTGATTGTTTGCTCTGTCCCCGTGGCTCTGGTCGCCGATGACCGGGTGGCTGATGCTTCTGAGGTGGCGGCGTGCCTGATGGGGGCGGCCGGTCTCGAGGGTGAGCTCGACCAGCGCGAACCAGGCGGCATCGTAGGGTCCGACCCCGATATCGAGCTCACTCGTCGCAAGGGTGGTGAAGTGAGTGGTCGCCTCCCGCTCCTCCTCGTCCTCTTTCTCGAGACGAAGGGGCTTATCGATCGTACCGCTCTCGGGCGGATGCCCGCGGACCGCCGCGATGTATCCCTTGGTGATCGAGCGGGTGCGAAACTGCCGCGAGAGCTCGCCTGCCGCCTCGGCGGAGAGGGCGAAGAGCATCAGCCCCGAGGTACCCCGGTCGAGGCGATGGACGGTGTAGATCCGTCGCTGCAGCCGACCGCCGACCACGTTTACGAGATTCGGCTCGCGCCGGGCGTACTTGTTCGGGTGGACGATGAGTCCGGCAGGCTTTTCGATGAGGGCGATATCGTCATCGGAGTGGAGGATGCGAAGGGCGTCGTGCACGGTGGGAGGCAGTATAGGGGGCGGGCGTCGCGTCGCGCAACCGCTGAAGTATATAGGAGCATGTTGCTGCCGGTCTGGACAACTCTAATCAGCGGAGGTTCCTATCCGCACCGTGTGATACACGATCCCGTTCGGCCGTGTGAATCTCGCGTAGTTCCATGTGGCGAAACAAGTCATCCGTATTACACCAACACGGTTCTTGATACCTCACCCGCATTGCCGAACCGGCCGACTCATGCGAGGATGATGCACAACTACCGCGTGAGGAACCAGACAGGAGAGACCCGATGGGATACATGCCGATTGCCGACCGATACGAGACGATGAAGTATAACCGCTGCGGGCGAAGCGGCCTGAAGCTTCCGGCCATTTCCCTCGGGCTCTGGCACAACTTCGGCGGGGTGACGAGCCTCGAGAACGCGCGCGCGATGGTGCACACCGCCTTCGACCTCGGCATCACCCATTTCGACCTGGCCAACAACTACGGCCCCCGCCGGGGCTCGGCGGAGACGAACTTCGGTCGCATCCTGCGCGAAGACCTGGCCGGTTATCGAGACGAGCTCGTGATCTCAACCAAGGCGGGCTATGACATGTGGCCCGGCCCCTACGGAAACTGGGGCTCACGGAAGTACCTCCTGGCAAGCCTCGACCAGAGCCTCTCCCGCCTGGGACTCGATTACGTCGACATCTTTTACTCTCACCGCTTCGATCCCGACACTCCCCTCGAAGAGACCATGGGCGCTCTCGCAAGCGCGGTGAAACAGGGCAAGGCCCTCTACGTCGGCATCTCATCGTACTCCGCGAAGAAAACCGCTGAGGCCGCCGACATCCTCGACTCCATGGGCGTGAAGCTCCTCATTCATCAGCCCTCGTACTCCATGCTCAACCGCTGGGTCGAGGAGGCGCTCCTCGACGAGCTCGAGACCCGTGGCGTCGGAGCCATAGCATTCTCACCCCTCGCACAGGGGCTGCTCACGCAGAAATACCTCGGTGGCGTTCCGGAGAACTCCCGCGCGGGCGCCGACACGCCTTCGTTCAAGAAGGAGAACTACCTCTCCGAGGAGAATCTCGAGCGCGTACGGGCCCTCAATCGTATTGCGGAGAACCGCGGACAGTCGCTGGCGCAGATGGCGCTGGCCTGGGTGCTCAAAGAGCCCCGCATCACTACGGTGCTCATCGGC
>JAAAOH010000186.1 GCA_009908925.1 Spirochaetota bacterium
ATCCTGACCGCTCACATGTGGAACTGTATGGGGGCGGTCGCGGGCGGGATGACCAACGTCGTCGATATGGTCTTCGACAACTGGCCCATGGCCTTCCAGCTGACCGAAGGCGCGAAGCACGGCATTCAATCGCCCTCCGCCTATTACGGATTTCGCACCAAGCGCGGTTTCGACGACAGGGGAAGATTGCTATCCCCGGTTCCGGCGGATGCCGTGCACTACGTGGGCCACCACGTGGATCATGAGATCGTTTCGAACATCGAGGGCGACTGTGAAGCGCGTATCCGCCGCCTGGAAGCCGGCGAGCCTCGGCGGTTTCTCATAACGATGGGTGGGGCCGGCGCGCAGCGGGAGCTCTTCAAGGCGGTCATCGACCACTGTATTCCCCGGATCCGCAGCGGTGAGCTCGCGCTTTTCGTAAACCTCGGCGACCACCGGGACAACTGGGAATGGCTGCAGCAAGCCCTTGGCGGGGCCATGGACATGGTGACAACTCACTTTTCCTGGGAGAGTGCAAAGGGGCTGGTTGATGAGATCCGCACCGGAGAGGCGACGGGTCTTCATGTCATGCTCTTCGACACGACCTTCCACGCCGTGTATGCCACGAACTACCTCATGCGCGTTGTCGACGTTATGATCACCAAGCCGAGCGAGCTCGCGTTCTACCCGGTGCCGAAGATCTTCAACAAACGTGTGGGCGGCCACGAAATGTGGGGCGCCATTCGATCGGCAGAACTCGGTGACGGGACGGTCGAAACCAGAAACATACCCGAAACCCTGCAGGCAATCGACCTTCTCACCGAGGAAGAGGATCTGCTGCGGCTCTACTGCGACCGCATCGTGGCAAACAAGCAGGCCGGCATCTACGACGGCGGGTATCGCAGCGTGGAGCTTGCCACCGGGCGGCAGTTCAGCGAGGTCTGAACGCCCGGGTCGCGATGAAGCTCTTCATGTGCGCATCCAGTGGGGCGGCCCCGCCCCAATCGTCTTCGTAGAATCCGGTGAGGTGGAATCCCGCGTCGATCTGTCCGCCGATCTGATCCTCGAGTGAGTGCCCGAACGAGAGGGGTTCGTCGGGATAGTGCTTCTCTCGCTCGGAGGGGGAGATGCTTGTGAGGTCGGAATACGGAACAGAGTACCGCAACTGCAGCACGCCCTTGTTCTCGAGCTCGGGGTCGAAGAGATACAGCAGCGGGTTCGCAAACCCCGACAGCAGAACCCCTCCCGGTTTCAGAACCCGGTAAGCTTCCCGCCACACCGGGCGAATAGCCTCAGCGAATCCGTTGGAACAGGGATGAAACACCAGGTCGAAAGAGCCTGCGGGAAAGCAGCTGAGATCGGCCATGTCGCCTTCGACCGTTCGAAGTGAGAGTCCGTCCCGCTCTGCTACCATTCTGTCCTGACCGAGCTGCAACGGCGAGTTGTCGAAGACGGTGACCTCAGCCCCCGCCGCGCAGAGAATAGGTCCCTGCTGACCGCCGCCGCCGGCGAGACAGAGAACACGCGCGCCGGACAGCTCGGGATACCACGCCCTTGGCACCGGCTTTGTCGGGGTCAGCAGCAGACTCCATTCGCCAAGACGCGCCCGTGCCACCTCGCGGGGACTGACCGGTACGGTCCAGCGATCCTGCTTCTCTACGAGGGCGTCCCACGCCCTGCGATTCTCGTCCCGGACTTCCATAGTGTCTCCTTCTGCCGCTATCGTGGCGCGAATCTCCGGGGCGGGCCGACGCGGCCTCCGCCACCGGAGATGTCCGTCATCCTGATGGTTCATCACAGACTCTGCAGCATACGGCCGGCCGCGATCAGACTCGTGCCGAGTCCGTGGGCCAGGCTCCGGATGGTACGTCGCCGGCCGGTGGAAGCGCCGAGCGCCGTGGAGTGCCGGAGAGCCGGTTGGGATTCCAGCTGCTGTTGCCGCTGCCTGTGGAGCACGAGGTGCTCGTATTCCGTGTGGAGCATGTCCCGCCTCCTTGCGTAATGCCCGCAGACGAAAAAAGCCGCAGAGACTGCTCGTGCAGTCACGCGGCTTTTCCAACAAAAAAAAGCCGCACACCCGATATCAGGGTCTGCGGCCGGATTGCTGTGTAATTACTGGGCTAGCAGGCGGACGCAGACCGATACGATGTAACTGATGTCGCGATTACGAGCGCTCGAATTGGTCGCATCGATATACTGCTCCTTCTCATAAGATGATGGATCATATTCTTATCCGATAGAAAAGAATCGATCAAGCGGTTTACTGCGGAATTCGTGAAAAAAAGCTGTTCCGGCTACGAATGTGCGTTCTCGGCCGGGCACCGGTGGGTAGGCCCGGGCGTTCGAGTTCCCGGCCCCCGCGCTTTGCGTTCCATGTCCCCGCGCGGTACCTTTCATCCGGGAGGCGAATATGATTGTTTCGCTCAAGGATAGCGGCCGGGAAACCGCCGCCTTCGCAGCAGTGATCGCCGTCGCAGCCGCCGCATCCGTTCTACTCACGAGCTGTTCGACCAACACGCCGTTCATGGCCGCATCGCGAGGCCCGCATCGGCATCTCGCGCCGCAGGAGGTCGTGCAGATTCAGGTCGCCTTCCTCTCGGATACCGAGCATCCCGCACGCGGCGAGACGGTTGCATATCAGTTCCAGAGCCCCGATGCCCCGGGCCCGTGGGCCGGCGATTCCGAGACTGCAGCGGAGTACCGTAAGGTACTTGGTGCACCCCCATTCCGCCCGCTTCGCACCGCCTTTGATATCCGCTATAAGCCGGTCATCCAGATGGGCACTGTCGCCATACTGCGAGTCCGGGTATCCTCGACCGAGGGTGTCGATGCAGTCTACGATTTCAGGCTGCGTCGCCAGACAGATGGCGAGTGCGCGGACTGCTGGCTCGTGCTGTCCATCCGACCGGTGCAGATT
>JAAAOH010000073.1 GCA_009908925.1 Spirochaetota bacterium
GACAGCGTGATCGCCTACACTCGTAATGAGAGCTATGAGCGCGCGCTCGAAAAGCTGCGGGCGATGGTTTCACAGTACCGGATTCCATTGTAAGTTGGACGCATGTCAACACTCGACATCGAGCGCGTCACCACGGTCTTCGAGCGGGTCATCCCATTCCGGTTTCTCACCCAGTCGGAAAAGCGCGAGCTCGCACGTCATGTGACGCAGCGCGATTACAGGGTGGGGGAGCTCATCGTCGAGCAGGGCGATGAGGAGGACGATTCGGTCTTCATCCTCGCCGAGGGTACGGTAGAGACCCGCGACGAGGCCGACGGTTCCGCCGGCCGAGTCGGCGTCATCGAGGCGGGACATTATTTCGGTGAGCGCGAATCGCTGTTCAGGGAGCCGCGCCGCTATTCCGTGCGTGCGGTGGAGCCGGCCTGCTGCTACGTCGTTCCGGGCGACCGGTTTCTCGGTCTGCTCGGGGAGTCCCGGGCGTTTGCGCAGGCCCTCGGTACGATTCTTCGGGACAAACATGGCATTTTCGAGGCCTTCGACCGGTTCAAGGTGGAGCTCGTTCGCGCGGTCAATCAGGGCTATGTCAGCATGGACCGTCTACTCCCCTATTACCTGGAGCTCGAGCCGGCCCTGCATCCTCTGGTCCGCTCGGAAACCGAGATCGACTTCGGCGGGTTGAGCTACGCCGTCAGACGACTCCCGGAGAACGTGACGCGTACCTTTGCCTTCCTGCTCATCGACGAGATACCCGAACCGTACCGGAATCCCGGACGCTTCTTTCCGGAGGTTCGCACACCGGCGCGGCGCCGCGACGTCTGGGAGATGCTTCCGGGCAAGGTGATGGTGCTGCTCCGAAACGGCCTCTCCGATCTGATGGATCTCATCACCAATCTCTGCCTCTACGCCGTGGAGGCGGGGAAGATCCGCAGCCGGGTCAAGACACCGGACGCATTGTCCCGTATCCGCGACTATCTCGAGCAACCCGAGAGCCACTCCGCCGCGGCGCGACGCGGCCTGCTGCAGCGCCTCGGTTTCGGCGACTCGGAGGTCGACGGGCTCGAATCGGTGTGGCCGGGACGGACCGTGAAGACCCTCTACGAGATCGCCTGTCATCGGGAGATGTTCAGCATCGATGTTCGCCGGCAGCGTAACAACTACAACAGTCGCAGCCTCGAGCTGTGGACCGATCAGGTGGGAAACGCGACCGAGCGGCTCGTCGGATATCAGCCCTCGGCGCTTCCGGCGGATGTGCGCGTCCACATCATCAGCAGTAACACCCATTCGGTGACCAACTGTCTCAACCCCTGGTTCCCGGCCCATATGGATGAGGTCTGCGAGTGGGCGCGGCGCACCGGGCATCCGTATATGGACCTCGAGTGGGAGCATCCCTACGACCGCCTCTACGCCCTCGCGAGGGACTATTTCGCCGCCTTTCCCGAGGAGGCGGAGGCGAGCCGCGCCGCCGAGGAGGGATGCGGTGTGCTGCGTCTCGAGGAGACTGCCTCCACCGGGGTGCAGGTGCAGCTGATCGACGTCTCCCGTCTCCATGAACACACGGTGGATCCGGGGGTCTCGGTTGCTCCCCGCTCCCGGGACCTCATCGTGAACATCGATTATGCGTTCGGCGAGCAGGCGCGCCACATCATAAAGAACCTGCTGATGCTCTTCGGCCACAATCTGGAGAGCATCAATTTTCTCGGAAAGGCCGGCGCGCTCACAGGCGCGCGTGGTGATGTGCTCGCCCCGGACGCCTTCGTGGGGCAGACCACCGATACCTTTCAGCCACTTCCGGCCCCGGATGAGGAGGCTCGCGAGCGACTCGCAGATCGCATCCCCGGGCATCAGGTGCACACGGGGCCCCTGCTCACGGTCGACGGGACCCTGCTGCAGAACCGCCGGATGCTGCGCTTTTATCGGCACATCTGGGGATGTCTCGGCATCGAGATGGAGGGGATACACTACTATCTGCAGGTGGTCGAGGCGGCCCAGCTCGGCGTCATCCCGCACGACATCCGTTCGCGGCTCTTCTACTACGTCTCCGACTTACCGCTCGAGCATACTGCGACCCTCTCGGCGCCGCTCGCTGCTACCGAGGGCATCCCGCCGCTGTACGCCATCACCCGTCACATTCTCAGCGAGGCACTCGCCGGCTGAGCGACTGGCGGTGCCGGCTGCCGCGCCCCCGGTGCGCGGCACCGGGCCACTGGCTCAGCCCAGGTACTCCTCGAGCGCCCCGCGGGTGCGCTCCACTTCAGCGTCCAGCTGCTCGGCGCATTCGCCTATCACTGCACCCGCCTCCGTTTCGGCCTCCGCCCCGGCCGCCTCCGTCTCCACCGAGGCCGCTTCCGCCGCTGCGGCTTCCATCCGTTTGATCAGCGCATGCAGGGCCGGCGCGCCGCTGTTTGCGGCGGGGCCGGCGAGGCTGTGAGCCGCCGCGCGGATGGCGGCGGCGTCGCCGGAGGCGAGGGCGGCTTTCACGGCGGCGTGTCGTTCGTCGATGATGTCGAGGAAGCGCGAGACGACGGTTCGTGCGAGCCTCTCGGAGCCGAGGCGCGCCTCTAGCTCGGCGGGGACGAAGGCGGTCTCCGCGCCGGCGCGGGTACCGAGGGCGCCGCCTGTGGAACTCGAGGTGCCTGCGGCCAGGCGCGCGGCCAGGCGCGCGGCATCCGGTCCGGGCTCCCGCGGGGCGACATATCGACGCAGCACCTCGCCGAGCGTGGCGTCATCTATCGGCTTCTCTACTACGGTATCGATGCCGGCCGCGCTGCAGGCCTCCCGGTCATCGGCATCGGCGTACGCCGTCACCGCGACGATGGGCACGCTGCGATCCTGCACCGGTGAGTCGTCCTCCCGGATCGCACGGGCGGTCTCGACACCCGTCATGTCCGGGAGCTGGAGGTCCATCAGGACAAGGCTGTAGGAGTGCTCGGAAAGGCGGTCGATCGCCTCCGTGCCGCTGTAGGCTGCGTCGGCGACAAACCCTGCGCGCGCCACCAGCCGCCGGGTAACGACGCTGTTGATGCGGTTATCTTCGACCACGAGGACGTCGCCGCGGGTTGCCCGGTGGTCGGTGCTCATTCCCGCTCGAGTCCCTCCGGGTCGTCGATTTCTCTGATGTTGAACACGGCGCCATCTATCTCACCGTCGTGGTCGTAGATGGGATTGCCGGTGACGGAGAGCGCCAGGTCCGTACGGTCCGGACGAACGACCCGGTGGACGAAGCCGGCTACGGGCTGCCTGCGTGCGAGCACCTGCGCGAACGGAAGCTCATCGGAAGGGATTTCGTTGCCGTCGAGATCCGTGATGCGAAATCGGCTGTCGTCGAAGGTCATCCGACCGAGCTCGTTGCGGGACAGGCCGAGAAGCTCCTCCGCACGCTTATTGGCGAAGATGATGGAGCCCGTATGGTCGACCATGGTGATGGCCGTCGGGTTGGATTCGAGCACGCGCATCATGAGCTCCTGCTGTTGCTGGAGCTCATGCTCGCTGTGTTTGCGTCGCGTGATGTCCACGAGGGTGACCACGACACCGCCAACCTGGTCTTCGCTCGTACGATACGGCTGCACTTTCAGAAGCAGCCAGGTGTCGAGCTTCGACTGGACTTCGATCTCCCGCGGCACCTGCGAGTGCAGCACCTCGAGGATATCGTCCTCGAGCTGTTCGTACATCAGGTTGTGCGATATGTCGCTCAACGGCCTGCCGATATCGCTCTTTATGAGGTTTACCTGTTTCGTTACCGGTGGGGTGAACTTGCGCACCCGCAGGTCGTGATCAAGAAACACCGTGCCGATGTCGGTGCTCGCCAGAAGATTGTTCATGTCGGCGTTGAGCTCAGAGAGCTCCTCGATCTTCTTCTGATACTCGGAGTTCACGGTGATGAGCTCTTCGTTGACCGATTGGAGTTCCTCGTTTGTGCTCTGTAACTCCTCGTTGGAGGAGACGAGTTCTTCATTGGTGGCCTGCAGCTCCTCGTTGGAAGTCTCGAGCTCCTCGATCGTTGCCTGGAGGTTCTCCCTGGTGTACTGCAGGTCACTTTCGAGATCGCTGATGCGACGCTTGACCGCCTCATCGAGCCGGAAAGGCGTTGCCTCTTCTCTTCCGCTGTCGCCGTCCTCTTCCTTCTCGAACAGTACGGCGTAGACTTCGCGGCCTTCCCCTATCCCGAGTGGTTTCACGCGCAGTTGCATAGACGTCTCGCCGTCGGAGCCGGGGAGATGTATTCCGCTGTAGGCGACTTCTTTGTTCTCTTCCACCGCGTTTTGAAGGGCCGTGCCGAGAGGAACCGAAAGCTCTTCCCTCGTCATTCGGGAGATGTTGAAGTCGAGGCGTCCCGCAGGTAGCTTCATGAACTCCGATATATCCCCGAAGATGTGCAGCACGGTGCGGTTCTCGTCCACGAGTACGCCGGGTGGCAGAAATCCCTCGATGAGGTTGGACCATACCCGGTCCGATCCGAGTGCGGCTGCTGCCGATGTGGCGCTGGAGCTCGTGGGAGCGCCGGCGCTCAGGCGTTTGTCGTCAACCCCGCCACGGCTCGCGCTCAGTGGGGTGTGAACTTGCGGACGTACGCTCGCCGTCCCGAGCTCCTTCGGTGCCATATGGGGGCGCTCCGGCTGACCGCCGCCCTTGTAGTGGAAGATCTTCCAGCGGATGTCGACGTTACTGAAGTACACCGAATGTTCGCCGATGGTTTCGCTGGTTCCCAGCAAGAGGTATCCCTCGTCGGCAAGGCTGAACATGAAGTTCGAGATGACCTGTTTCTGAAGCGACGGCTGGAGGTAAATCAGGAGATTGCGGCAACTCACCAGGTCGACGCGCCGGAACGGCGGGTCTTTGAAGATATTGTGATAGGCGAAAATCACCATCTCCCGGACGGCCTGCGCAACCTGGTAGTTCTCGCCCTTCTTCACGAAGTACTTCCCGAGGCGATCGAGAGACGCGTCGGCTGCAATGCTCTCCGGATAGATCCCGTAGGAGGCAAACTCCACCGCGTCCCTGTCGATGTCGGTGGCGAAGATCTTCACCGGCACCTGCCTGTCGTTCTCGCCCATGTACTCGGCGAGGAGGATGGCAAGGCTGTAGGCTTCCTCGCCCGTCGAGCAGCCCGGAACCCAGATCCGAAGGGGGTCGTTCGGTCCCTTGCCGCGCAGCAGCTCGGGAAGAACCTCGACCCTGAGTTGCTCGAACGCCTCGGGGTCCCGGAAGAAGCGCGTGACGCCGATGAGAATCTCCTTGAAGAGGGTCTGCACCTCCTCGGGGCCCTCCTCGAGCATCTGCACGTAAGAATGAATGTCGTGTACCTGGTTGATTCCCATCCGCCGCTCGATGCGGCGGATAATGGTGCTCTCCTTGTACGAGGAGAGGTCCACACCGGTTCTCCGCTTAATCAGCATGAAGATCTTCGAGAGCATGCTCCCGTCGGAGATTTCCCCGGCGCTGTCGTCCGGAGCCAGGGCGACGCTGCCGGAGGTGAAGGTGGCAAGCTCCGAGGCGATGCGCTCGGGCGGGTGGGTAAAGTCGACGATGCCGGTGGCTGCGGCGCTGCGCGGCATGCCGTCGAACTTCGCGCTCTCTTCATCCTGCGCCATGGTGATGCCGCCGGCTTCCTTGATTGCGCGCAGACCACGGGTCCCGTCGCTCCCGGTGCCGGAAAGCACGATACCGATGGCTCGCTCGCCGAAGTCGTCGGCAAGAGACTCGAAGAACAGGTCGATGGGCAGATTCAGTCCCTTCGGCTGCTCGGTCAGAAAGAGCCTGCCCGAGAACACCGTCATGTTCTTTCGCCGCGGAATGAGGTACACGGTATCCGGCTGGATACGGACGCCGTCCTCGGCCTCATAGATGGGCATCTGCGTGTGCTTGCCGAGCAGCTCACCCATCAGGCTCTTGTAGTCGGGCGAGAGATGCTGGACGATAACGTACGCCAGGTTTGCCCGGCGGGGCAGGTTCTCGAAGAAGAGCTCGAGGGCTTCGAGGCCGCCCGCCGACGCCCCGATGCCGACCACAAAGAAGTTCTCGTTCCGGTTCTCCTGTGTCATCCTGTCTGATCCGCCGCACCGAAGATTTCGTGTATCCGTGCGAGCACGGTGTCCTGCGTGAAGGGTTTCGCGATGTAGCCGTTCATCCCGGCTTCGATGAACCGTTCCTGGTCGCCCGCCATCGCGTGCGCGGTGATCGCGACGATGGGAATGCTCGGGTTTTTCACGGCAGCCCTGCCGCCACGGACCTCGCGTGTTGCAGCGATCCCGTCCATCCCCGGCATGGAGATGTCCATCAGCACGGCGTCGAAATCACGTTCCACCAGATGTTCGATGACCGCCGTGCCGCTTCGTACCGTCTCCACGAGGTAGCCGCTCTTCTCGAGAATCTTCCGCAGCACGAGGGCGTTAATCGCGTTGTCCTCGGCGACCAGGATGTGCCTGGGTGCCGCGGAGAGATTCGCCGTGTTCTCCTCTTCCTGCCCGGTTGTCCGTTGTTGCGGGAGCGCTTCGCCGCCGCCGTCGCCCGGGTTGCCCTCGACAAGCGGGAAGGTTAACCGAAACAGGCTTCCGGCGCCGGGGGTGCTCTCGAAGGTGAGGTTGCCGCCGAGGCGTCGCGCAAGCTGCCGGGATATACTCAACCCGAGTCCCGCGCCTCCGTAACGCCGCGAGAGAGAGCCGTCCGCCTGAGTGAAACTCTCGAAGATACGCTCACGATCCGCCTCATCAATGCCCGGCCCTGTGTCGACAACCTCGAAGATAACCTCGGCCCGGGTATTGTCCGGCCGGGCTCGAATGGAGATGGACCCTTCCTCGGTGAACTTCACCGCATTGGACACGAGGTTGACGAGAATCTGTCTCGTGCGGTTCCTGTCTCCCTCTATCAGGCGCGGCAGGGTGTCGGAGCGCTCGATGTGAAGCTCCACGCTCTTCGCATCGGCGAGTTGCTGAAACAGGTCGCGAATCGCACCGAGAAGCTCATCCGTATCGAAGGTTTCGGTGTCGATGGCCAGTTTGTTTGCTTCGATCTTCGAAAGGTCGAGGATATCGTCGATGATGGCGAGCAACGAGCGGGCGGAGCTGTAGACCTTCTGAAGATACTCCCGCTGCTCGGCGTCGAGCTCCGTGTCGAGGACGAGCTCCGTGAGCGCAAGCACGCCGTTCATCGGCGTGCGGATTTCGTGGCTCATGTTTGCGAGAAAGGTGCTCTTTGCGGCATTTGCCGCGACAGCTTCCTCCTTCGCGACCCGCAGATCGTCCTCCATAAGACGGCGCTCGGTGATGTCGGTGATGGCCATAAGACACTGATGCTCGCCCGCCCGGTTTGCTTCGAAGCGGCTCTCCGCCCGCCCCCAGCGCCGGTTTCCGTCCCGTGCGGCAATCTCGATCTCGAGCCGAGGGTTCTGCGGGTTGCTCTCGGAACCGCGGAATACGGCCCTGAGATGCTCGAAAAGGGGCGTGTGAAAGGCAGGGTCGATGAAGACCACCATCGGTTTCCCGACGAGCACCTTGCCGCTCGATCCGAACAGCCTGGCTGCGGCGTCATTCATCTCGCGGATGACGCCCTCGGGAGATAAAACGAGGTAGGCTACGGGTGCCCGGTCGAAGAGCAGCTGATACCGCTCCCGGGCCGCCTCCAAATCCGACTCGCTGCGGAGCAGCTCGTCATTCTGCATCTCGAGCTCGATCTGATGCACTCTCAGCTCGTAGATCAGTCTATCGTTCGCCTGCTGACCGGCGAGATCCTCGTTGCCGGCGCGCTCCTCGGCCCGGGCCCGGATCTCCCGCTTGCGTTCTTCCGAAAGCACAAAGGTCCTCCGCCGTACATTACAGAGTACGGTCTGCGCGAGTGTCGGCGAGGAGGAATCCCAGAAGACCGTCGTAGTCTTCGAAACTGGGGAGTGTCGGATACTCCTCGGTGATGGACTTTGGCGGGCGAAACAGCGCGCCAAAATCGGCTGTTTGGATCATCGTCAGATCGTTGTAGCTGTCACCTACGGCGGTGACTTCGAATCCTATGGAGTGAAGAGCGAGAACCGCCTGGCGTTTCCCGTCGGCCTGCCGCAGGTGGTAGTGGCTGACATAGCCCTCTTCGTCGGCGAACAGCTCGTTGCAGAAGATCGTCGGCCGCCCGAGTTGCTTCATGAGCGGGGATGCAAATTGCTCAAAGGTATCGGAGAGAATAATGACTTGTGTGTTCTCGCGCAGCGTGTCGAGGAACTCCCTGGCTCCGTCGAGCGGAGCAAGCCCGCCGATCGTCTCCTGTATGTCGGTCAGGGTGATCCCCTCGCTGCGAAGCGTGCGGATACGATGCTCCATGAGCTCATCGTAATCCGACACGTCACGGGTGGTGAGTCGCAGCTCGGCAACCTCGAAGCGCTCCGCTACCGCAATCCACACCTCCGGCACGAGCACTCCCTCAAGGTCAAGACACACGATCTGCACGAGAATCCCCCATATGGTGATCTGGTGGCTCCATGTGTACCACGGATGGGCCGGTTGGGCCAATATGTGGAGGAATCAGTTATGTTTGTGACCGGTCGCGGTCTCCGCCTGCTCGTTGGGAAACGGTTCGCTCGAGAGTACCGGGCCGGTGGCAAGGCCTTCAGCGTTCATCATACTTGCCACCCGCTGCAGGGAGGAAAGGATGAGGAGTTGTTCCCACTTCTCGAGGCGCTCGAAGTTTCCGATAAACTCTTCCTGCAGGAACGTGGGGTTGGCCGCCAGGATCTCCCGGGCCTTATCCGTTATTTCCAGGGACACCTTGCGCTTGTCAGTGGAACTGCGGATCCGTTTGGCGAGATTTCTCGATTCGAGACGGTCAACGATGCTCGTTACGGTTGCCTGACTCAGACTCACGCGCTTCGCGAGGTGCCCGACCGAGATGTCCGGCTCCGACGCGATCTCGCGAATCAGCAGTAGCTGCGGTCCCGTGAGACCGAAATTTTTCGAGAGCTGCTTCGAGTGCAGATCTATGGCGCGAATGATCTTCCGCAGGGTCGAAAGCACTTCCTGGCTCAGGCCGTCACCGTTCATGGTATTTCGCCAATCTCCTCGGGTCTCCGTAATTCCTACACTAAAATATTGTATGCTATCGAAAAGATCAATTCGCTTCACGATGTTTTTCGAAATTCAGTTATACTGATACTCAAACAACGTGAATCGGTTCCTTCAATGCCCTGTATGGCATGGTTTTCCCCATTTTGTGGTCGGAACCTCCGTCCCCGGGGCTGGAGCCGGGCTCTCCCCTTCCCTGACAGGAAAATATTTAATACTATCGAATTACTTGACACAGCTGCTGCAACCTCGGTAGATTAAGTTAGCTATAGATTGATTCAACCGTGAGGGCGACCCACGAAGTTTAAGATTATTAGGTGGTAGGCAGGAATGGCAGACACAGAGCAGACGGAAGAACCGAAAATCAAGATCCACATCGAGAATGTGTCGAAGGTATTCGGACGGCACCCCGAGCGCGCGATCGACATGATTCGACAGGGCAAGACCAAGGACGAGATTCTGAGTGAATCGAAGCTCGCCGTTGGTGTTGCCGACGCGTCCTTCGATATCTACGAAGGTGAAACAGTCGTTGTTATGGGCTTGTCGGGAAGCGGCAAGTCGACGCTTCTGCGGTGCGTGAATCGGTTGATCGAGCCGACGGCGGGCAAGGTACTCGTGGACGATATCGATGTCACTTCACTGACCCACGACGAGTTGCGCGAGCTGCGCCGAAAGAAGTTCGGGATGGTATTCCAGAGCTTCGCCCTGTTCCCCCACATGACCGTGTACGAGAATGTGGAGTTCGGTCTCGACGTGCAGAACGTCGATCCGGCGGAACGGCGGGAGAAGTCGGAGACGGCGCTTCAGCAGGTCGGACTCGGTGGATGGGGTGACTATCTGCCGAAGAATCTCTCCGGCGGCATGAAGCAGCGCGTGGGACTCGCCCGGGCGCTCGCAGTAGATCCCGACATCCTGCTCATGGACGAGGCGTTCAGCGCGCTCGACCCGCTGATCCGTACGGACATGCAGGACGAGTTGCTGGCACTCGAGAGTCGCGTGAAGAAGACCATCATGTTCATCACCCATGACCTCGACGAGGCGCTCAAGATGGGCGATCGCATCGTGCTCATGAAAGACGGTGGGGTGGTCCAGATCGGCACGGCCGAGGAGATCCTCTCCACGCCGGCCACTGAATACGTGGCCCGGTTCGTCGAGAACGTTGATATTACGAAGGTGCTCACCGCACAGGACGTCATGAAGCGTCCGTCGCCCGTTGCGTTCGTGAAGGATGGCCCGAGACTTGCACTCCGCAAGATGAAAGAGGCCGGACTCTCGGGCATTTTCGTTGTACGGGCGAATCACGAGCTCGTCGGCCACGTTACCGCCGACCGCGCCTCAGAGGCGGCGAAGCACGGCGACAAGTGGATCGAGCACATCACCAAGGCTGACGAGGTATCGAGCGTGCCGCTGGACTATCCGGTACGGCAGGTATTCAACCTCGTCGCGGGCAATCCCGTGGCCGTGGTGGATGAGGACAACATCCTCAAGGGCGTAATCGTGCGCGGATCCGTGCTTGCTGCACTCTCCGAGGGCGGAGAGCACGAGGTTACAGAAGGAGCGGAAGCGAATGTATGAGTTTAGTCTCCCCAGAATCCCATTGGGCGCCGGTGTAGAGGCCGCCCTCGATTGGCTCACAATGGTCCTATCGCCGCTTACGCGGGCGTTTTCGGAGATCGTCGAGCTCGGAATAGAAGGAATCGTCGACGGCCTCAGCCTGATCCCGCCGGTCATCCTGGTTGTGCTCATCGCGCTGCTTTCCTGGAAACTCGCAACGCGGGGCGTGGCCATTTTCGCGCTCATTGGTCTGCTGTTCGTGTGGAACATCAACCTGTGGTCCGCGACCCTGTCCACGATCGCCCTGGTGCTCATCTCCACGATAATCGCCGTGGCACTCGGTGTCCCCCTCGGGATCATCGCGGGGCTCAGTGAACGATTCCATGCCATTGTGAAACCCATTCTCGACTTCATGCAGACCATGCCGGCGTTCGTATATCTGATTCCGGCCATTCCGTTTTTCGGACTCGGTCCGGTGGCGGCGGCCTTTGCAACGGTCATTTTCTCGATACCGCCGGCAATACGCCTGACGGCCCTGGGGATACGGCAGATAGATGCCGAGATGATCGAGGCCTCGGAAGCGTTCGGCACCACGACCATGCAGAAGCTCGTGAAGGTGCAGCTGCCGTTGGCTCTCCCGACCATCATGGCCGGCGTCAACCAGACCATCATGCTTGCGCTGTCGATGGTCGTCATCGCGGCAATGATCGGCGCGGGCGGACTCGGTGGCGAGGTCTGGCGTGCAATTCAGCGCCTGCGACCCGGACAGGGTTTCGAGGCGGGCCTCGCGGTCGTCATCATAGCCATGTTGCTCGACCGCATAACTCAGCATATCACCCAGAAGCAGAGAACCGGATAACGATCCGCTGCAGCTGGTGATGGAACATAGTCCATAATTTTTGAAAACCTAAGAGGAGGTTTTTTATGAAACATTCGATGAAGCGTGTACTGACGGTTCTTACCGTTCTGGTCATCGCATCTGCTGTCGTTCTGGTTGGCTGCCAGCCGAGCGGAGAGCAAGCCGCAGAAGGCGACGAGATGCAGGTCGAAAAGGCACCTGTGAGCCTGGCCTACGTTGAGTGGGCCCGTGCAGTTGCAATCACCCACGTCGCCGGGGAGATCCTCGAGCGTCAGGGCTTTGAAGTGACGCTGAACAGCGTTGCGAACGCTGCCATGTGGCAGTCGGTTGCAAGCCGGGACTCCGACGCGCTGCTCGCAGCGTGGCTTCCTGCGACCCACCAGATGTTCTACGGCCCCGATGGTGAGTTCTCCGACCAGCTCGTGAACCTCGGGCCGAACTACTACGGCGCCCGACTCGGCCTTGTCGTTCCTTCCTACGTGGAAGAGGAAAGCATTCCCGACCTCGTCGCGAACGCCGGCAAGTACGACAACGAGATAATCGGCATCGACCCCGGCGCGGGCATGATGCAGTCGGCCGAGACGGCTATCGACAACGACGTGTCCGGCCTTGGGGCGATGACTCTCGTCGAGGGAAGTGGTCCGACCATGACCGCCGCTCTCGGACAGGCCATCGAGAACGAAGAGCCGATCGTCGTTACCGGTTGGGCTCCGCACTGGAAGTTCGGACGCTGGGATCTGAAGATCCTCGAGGATCCTGAAGGTATATTCGGTACGACCGAAACCATCAACACGATGGTGCGCGAAGGCCTTGCCGAGGACAACATTGCCGCCTATGTGTTTTTCGAGCAGTTTGACTGGACCCAGATCAGTCTTGGTCCGGTGCTCGTGAATAACCAGGAAGGCATGGACCCGGCCGAGAGTGCAGCTCAGTTCGTCGACAACAACATCGACCAGATCAATGAGCTGATGCCCGATCGTCCGTACTTCACGGAGATGTAAGCGCACCGCGCTGCAATCAGTTTACGGAAAAAGTAAGCCCGACCGCCCGATCACTGTAAGAGTGATCGGGCCGGCCGGGCTTTTTTGTGTGACGTGAGAGGATCTGGAGTCGGTTCAGGGCCGGGAGCGAACGCCGTCAGCCGGACGACTCTCAACGTCTGCCGGCGCAAGGAGCTGCAGTAACTGCACCGGAGCATCGATGGTGACCGTCGGGTTCACCCCGGCAAGCGCGTCTGCGGAGTGGTTTCCATACCGTACAGCGCAGCTGAAGGCTCCGGCGTTGTGTGCCATCTCGATATCGAAGGTCGTGTCCCCGACAACGAGAAGGTGCTGCGGCTCGATCCCCAGAGCGCGGGCCACACCGAGCAGGAGGTCGGGGTACGGTTTCTCCCGCGCCGCGTCCTCCCGGCCCGCAACAACGCTGAAATGGTGCGTCAATCCGAGGTAGTCGAGCAGGCGTGACAGCGAGGGGCGGCTGCGGCTCGAGGCGATGGCAAGGGGCATGCCGCGTCGGGAAAGCTCGTCGAGGACCTTACGCATGCCGTCGAAGAGGTGGACATCCGCCAGCTCGCGGTCCTTGAAGACCTCGCGGTAGACGGCAGTTGCTGCTTCGCTCTCGGTCTCGCTCATATCGGCGGCCACCTGGAAGGAGATATGGAGAGGAATGCCGATCGTCGCGGCGATAACATCCTCTCCGGGGTAGGGAAGCTCCAGTCGCCGGAAGGTTTCCTCGAAGGTGGATATGATGCTACTGCGTGTATCGGCGACCGTACCGTCAAAGTCGAAGACCACCCCGTTCGGATCGAGGTAGGTTGGAGTTTCGCCGGCGGGATTCAGCTGTTCGGTGTGCATCGACCAAAGGTACGGGCTGGCGGGCCGAGGGTCAACGCCTCCGTTCGTCTCCGATAGAGAGCCGGACACGGACCACCGCGCCCTTGTGATTCTCGAAAGACACCGTTCCGTTGTGCTGCCAGGCCAGCGCCTGCACGAGCCGGGTTCCGTACCCGCCCGACTCCCCGTCTACGACGGCCTGCGGCAGCCCGGCTCCATTATCCTCAACGACGACTTCCACGCTGTCGCCGGCACGCTCGACACCACCATGGCCCGCGGCCCCAGTGGCCCGGATCTGAATGCAGGGATCATCCGTATCTTCGAATGCGTACTTCAGGGCGTTCGTGACGAGCTCATTGATGATGAGGGCTATCGCGACGCTCACCTTCGTGGGTACAGAGACATCGGCAAGAGACAGATCGAACCGAACCGAGGGCTGCGCGGTGCTCGCCTGGAGGTCGGAAATCGTGCGCTGGACGAGCGGCCCGAGGTGAACGCTCTCGACCTCCTGCGTCTGGTATATGTTCTCGTAGATCCGGGCGAGGACGGAGACGCGGTTGCCTGCCTCCTCGAGGATGTTCTTTGCGTGCGGATCCTCGGTTTCCCCGGCCTGGAGAGAGAGGAAGGATTGAATGAGGGTCATGTCGTTCTTGGTCCGATGCTGGATCTCTCGCATGAGTGTATCCTGCTCGGCGAGGGCTGCGGCAAGCTTCTGCTCCCGACCCGACAGTTGGCGGTAGAACAGTTTGTCGGGCCGCCGGATGCCTCTCTCCACAATTGCCTGGTAGACGGCGTAGAAGGAGATGATTTTCAGGATATGACCGAGGGCATTCGAGATACCGTAGACATCGATGTAGAAGGTGAAGAGAACCTCGGCGAGTGCGGTCGTAGCAATCGCGGCAAGCAGCCAGCGGAACATGACCGCATCGAGGTTGGCCCTTTTTCTATAGAGCCCGAACCCGGCAACGATGAGCGCTGCGCTCAGCGTGTACTCGGTTACGATCTTGAACGGAGTCAGCCCTTCTCCCGTGACGTATGCGGTGGGAAACACACGCAACGGGACGGCGGTGAGCACGAGACCGATCGTGACAACACCGTAGACGAGTGCTGCCGAGCGGTAGGGGATCCGGCGTTCAAGGTAGCGCAGCCCGAGGAGTAAGGATACGGTTTCGAGACCACGGGCGATGAGCCACAGCTGTGTGGGGAGATCCGCACCGTAGCCCGGAAAGAGTCCGGTCCCCTTATAGCTCAGCGTATGCAGGAGATCGACTCCCCCCACGAAAAGATAGGAAACGCCGATCAGCAACAGACCGCCGTCTTCGAGGCGGTCGCGGGCTGCCCACGTGAGACCGAATACCGAGAACGCCACCGCGATGCTGAAGAGCTCCACAGTGAAGTGAAACAGGAGGAAGTGGGTGAGGTTGAGGGCGTAGAGCGCCGCGAGTGCCGCAAGAGCTGCGAGCACCATTCCCACCTGCTTTACCGCGGTACGAGCCGGACCGGCGAGCGGCGCCAGTCTTTCAGAGTGTAAAGACATTAGAGATAATTGTACCTATCGGGGTCTGTTAGCGCAAGCACCCTGCAGACCGATTCACGAAAATTCTTCTCGCCGACAGGTGTCATTCCGCCCGGTTCAGTAGCTCTATCAATGCGCGCGCGTTGTGGACGGCCCGGGCGTTGGCGTGATTGTTGAATGTCACGATGAGCTCCGAGACCCGATCGGCGATCGCGCGGATCGGCGCAACCCATTCTTCGAGCTCCGCCCTCGAGTAGAGATAATCGTAGCGGCTGCGGTTGTCGCCCTCCCACCACATGGAGGCGTTGCGCCCGTGGAAGCGGAGGTAGGCACGATCCGCGGTAACGACCGACGCCGGCGCGGGAAGTCCGCGAAGCCGCGGCATGTCGGTCATCACCAGCGCCAGGTTCCGTGCGCGCATCTCCGCGTAGACCGATTCACGCTGCCACTCGGCGTTTCGGTACTCGAGAAAGAGGGAGGGCCGGGCGTCCGTCGACGAGGTGCCGCCGGAGCCGCCGGCAGTGGAGAGGGCTTCACAGAGCTCGGCGAGGTATCGGCGGTTTGCCCGGGTGTAGTGGAAGCTGTAGGGAAACTGCAGGAGAAGGCCGGCGAGTCTGCCGGGCTCCTGCAGCGCACGGCTCGCCTCGGCGAAGCGTTTTGCATCCTCGCGCCAGTTGGCCGCCCGGTCGTGGGTAAGGCTTCGGTGAGCCTTGACGACGAAGCGGAAGCCGTCCGGGGTCTTCTCCACCAGCCGCGAGAGCATGTGGGGCTCTGGCATGCGGTAATAGCTGAAATTGAGCTCGGTCAGCGGGAAGTCGCGTGCGTAGCGGGTGAGGAACTCCGAGGGCGGGGTACCCTTCGGATAGTAGGGACCGACCCAATCGGTGTAGGAGTATCCGGCTGTGCCGACCACGACGTGTCCCATCTCCTGTCAGATCTCCGTGAGTTTTCCTTCAGATGCACCGAAATCCTCAGCAGGACGGTTGAAATTCGAGGCAATTCTTCGTATTTTAGGCCTCCAACGCGTCCCGCGACAAGCCGTAGGACCGGTGTGGCCTGCCGTTTTTACGGTGCGCGGCCACCTTCGTTTGGTTAAATCTGACTACAGTCATAATCAGAACGCGTTAAGAAGGAACCGAGTATGGACGAACGTATTAAGCACATGAGGAACATCGGGATCAGCGCTCACATTGATTCCGGCAAGACAACGCTGACCGAGCGCATCCTGTTCTACTCTGAAAAGATCCACGCCATCCACGAGGTGCGCGGCAAGGACGGTGTCGGTGCCACCATGGATTCCATGGAGCTCGAGCGCGAACGCGGCATCACCATTGCGTCGGCCGCCACCAATGTCGAGTGGAAGGGCTATCCCATCAATATCATCGATACCCCGGGACACGTCGACTTCACCATAGAGGTGGAGCGTGCGCTACGGGTTCTCGATGGGGCGATCCTTGTGCTCGATTCCGTCGGCGGCGTACAGTCACAGACCCTCACCGTTGATCGTCAGCTCCGTCGCTATCAGGTGCCCTTCCTCGCATTCATCAACAAGTGTGACCGAACCGGTGCGGACCCCTACAAGGTGCGCGACCAGATCGAGGAGAAGCTCGGTCACAACGCCGTGCTCATGCAGCTCCCGATCGGTCTCGAGGACAAGCTTATCGGGGTGGTTGATCTCATTTCCATGGAGGCAAACTACTTCGAAGGCACCTTCGGCGAAGAGGTGCGTAAGGACGAGATTCCGGCCGAGCTCAAGGAAGAGGCGGAGAAACGCCACGAGATGCTGCTCGATGCGGCCAGTATGTTCTCCGACGAGCTCGCCGAGGCGTATCTCGAAGGTGAGCCCAGCATTGACCAGATCATCGACGCGGTGCGCGCCGGCACGGTCCAGCGCGAGCTGCTTCCCGTGTACGTCGGCTCCGCCTACAAGAACAAGGGTGTGCAGACCCTGCTCGATGCCATCGTCAACTTCCTGCCCAACCCGACGCAGGTGACC
>JAAAOH010000152.1 GCA_009908925.1 Spirochaetota bacterium
CGCCCGTGACGTAGAGCCGACCGCCGGTACCGTCGCCGCCTCCACTGTTGCCGCCGCCGTCGCGGGGCGGGCCGCCCGGCCCGGCGCCCGCCTCGCCGGCAGCCCCGGCGAGCTCCGCCACCCGACGTGCGACGCCCGCGCGCGAGTCGATGACACGGACCGCGGGCCCGAGTTCCCGCTGTATCTGCCCCGCAAGGTGGGTAAAGTGGGTGCAGCCGAGCACGACCGCGTCGGCGGCTGACGTGTCGATTCCCGATACTGCATTGCGCACCGCGGCGCGGCTCTCCCCCGCGCTATCCGCTGCAAAGCGGTGCTCGACGAAGTCGACGAGTGCGCCCGCCGCCACAATCGAAACCGGCGTTCCCGCCGCAAAATCTTCGATCAGCCCGGCCAGGTACTCGCCATCCGCGGTGCGGGCCGTCGAGAGGATGACGATACCTCCTGCGCCCGCCTCCCGAGCCGCCGGCTTCACAGCCGGGACCACCCCCACGAAGGGAACGTCGAATCGATTTCGCAGATCCGAGAGCGCAACCACGCTCCCCGTATTGCAGGCGACAACGACGACCGCAGGGTCGAACCGGCCGATCACCCGCTCCACCAGGGCGGCGAGAATCGCCCGAATGTCCTCCTCGCTGCGGGTCCCGTACGGGAAATGAGCCGTGTCGGCAATGTAGATGAAGGGTGTCTCCGGGAGAAGGGCGCGAGTCGCCTGCAGGTAGGGAAGCCCACCCATGCCGGAGTCCAGAAAGACGATCGGTGACCTATCCATCGCCGAAAAGGTTATCCAGTTTCTTCCGCGCCTCCTGAGCCTTCTCCTCGACGCCCCCTGCTCCGGCGGGTCCACCCTGGGAGGAGGGGCGAAGCTGAAAGAACTCGCAGAAGTTGGCTTTCTCCTTGTCTCGCACCTCTTCGGGAATGGTCTCGCGGCACTGCCAGTGGGCGCTCGGATCATAGAACCGGCAGTTCAGGCAGCACTTGAGGTCGCGACCACATCCGGGGCAGAGCGTGTTGCGATAGACACGGGTTCGGTCGTCGATGTAGGTACCACATGCGTAACAGGTCGCCATTGCCCCATCCTACCCCGCCGTCACGGTCCTCGACAATACGACCTTGCACCCCGCGTCACACTGGAGTACGGTGGGCGCAATGTATGAGATCCGCACATGCACCGTGGAGGGATGTGAGCGCCCCGCCGTGTATGAAGAGCAGAGCTGTTACCGGCATCTCGCCGATCCGCCCGCATTCTCACGCCGTATCGCAGCGATTCTTGCAGATAGCGGCACCCTCAGCGATGCCGATCTGTCCGGGGCGGTCTTCGAAGACGCGAACTTCACCGAGGTCAGCCTGCAGGGGTGCCGGTTTTCAGGTGCCTCGTTTCACCGCTGCATCCTCTCCAAATCCGACGTGGAGCTCTGTTTCTTCGACGACGCCGTCTTCACAGACTGTACCGTCCATGATGCGCGCATCCGCAAGTCGGTATTCGGTGCCGCCCGCCTCGCAGGCTGCGATTACACGGGAAGCGATATA
The DNA here is from genome assembly GCA_009908925.1 of Spirochaetota bacterium. GTDB lineage: Bacteria > Spirochaetota > Spirochaetia > DSM-27196 > PWMO01 > JAAAOH01. The sequence goes on from JAAAOH010000152.1 coordinate 1,528, forward strand.
ATCCAGTGCTCGTGGAACGGGTCATCCTGCAGCTGGGTAACCTTCGACGACACCGACATTCTCCACTCCCGTTTCATTGGGGCCGAAATCACAGATACGACCTTCCGAAACTGTAACCTCAAGGCCGTGGATTTCCGGCGGAGCACGCGCGTTCGGGTATCGTTCAAGTACTCCAATGACGAGGATGCCACATTCTCACCCGAGGACGTTCCGTGGCACTGAGACTGCTCTCCCACTACAGTGTCTCTACCTTTTCGAACGTGTACGTCATCGCCTGTGAGCGGAGCAGGCAGGCCGCCATCATCGACCCCGCGAGGTTCGAGGCTCCCCTGCTCGAGTTCATCGAGACGAACGGCTTCGCCCTCACCCATGTCCTTATCACGCGATCTGATGAGTCCCATGAGCAGGGCGTTCGTACCCTCAAGCGCATCTACGACGCGCAGATTCATGCCGGGATTCCGGAGATTGCGGGGTCCGAAACTGCAGGTGCCCCAGAGGGGACGACCATCAGTCTCGGCGACCGGGAGATCACTACGATCGGCCTGCCGTCACACTCGCAGGACGCACGGGCCTACTTGTGCGGGCATCTCCTGTTCTGCGGCCCCGTGATATCGGCGGGCGGAATTGCGCCCGGGCATCCCGGCTACTCGGGGGTGCTCCTGCGCGAGATGATCCACGAGCGGCTGTTGAGTCTCCCATCGGAGACCGTTGTCCTGCCCCGGGAAGGGCCGCCCACGACGATCGGACTCGAACGCCGGACGAACCCCGAGCTCAGCACTACCGGCGACGGCCGGTCCGCCGACGACGACACCCCCGCCGCCGACGCCCCTACCGATCACGAATGAGGGTACCGATCGTCTCCGAAAACCGTTGTGGGAGGGGTGCGGTGAAGACTCGCGGTTCGGTCTCGCCGGGCGGCGTGAAACACAGCGAAAGTGCGTGCAGCATCAGCGTGGCCTCGGGGAACCGGGCACTGTGGCGCGCGTAGAGCGGGTCCCCGAGGATGGGATGGCCGAGGTGTCGCATGTGCACGCGCAGCTGGTGTGTGCGTCCCGTGCGCGGGTGAAGCACCACGACGGCGTGGTCTGCGAATGAACGCAGCACCCGATAGCCGGTGTATGCGGGCTTTCCCTGCTCCGCATCATGTGCAAAGCGCTTTCGGTTATGCGGATCACGGCGGATGAAGCCCTCCACTGAGCCCACCGACGGCCTCGGCGTGCCCTTGGTGACGGCGACGTAGATCTTGTGAACCGCTCGCTCGCGGAACTGGCGGGAGATTTCCTCGTGAACGGCCGCCGACTTCGCCACCACGATGATGCCCGAGGTGTCTTTGTCGAGGCGATGAACGATGCCCGGGCGCAGGCTCTCCGGCGCGAAGTCTCGCTGGAGCCCCGTAACGTGATGGAGAACCGCGTTGGCGAGCGTCCCGGAGTAGTTTCCCTGTGCCGGGTGAACAACCATCCCCTGCGGCTTATCGATGATGAGGAGCTCCCTGTTCTCGAATATGACAGAGAGGGGGATGTCTTCGGGCTCGAGGTCCGGCAGCGGGACGGGCCCGTACTCCACTTCGACGAGCTCACCCTCGTGCACGCTTCGCGAAGGTTTGACGGGGCGCCCGTTTACGAGGATTCGTACCTCCCTGGTTTTCAGTTGGCTTCGCGGAAAGAGTTCGAGCACCTCGCTTACGTAGCGGTCGGCACGGAGGCCGTCATGCAGCGCTTCCACGACGGCCTCGGCTGTGTCGAGATCGCGGTCGCGGTCAGCCGGGCGGTTCATCGGAAGCTCTGCCATCGTCACCGTCGGTCCGCGCGTGTGCGGTCTCCGGCGCGGCTGTCTGCACGGATGCGACCGATGATGAAGTCGACGAGCGCCACGCCCACGGACATGCCCGCGGCGGTCAGAATGACCCCGATGCGCTCGTCCTCAGTAAGGGGCGGTTTGTCGGGCGGGCCGAAAAACCAGGGGGCGTAGGTGTAGTTCCACTCGCCCGCCTTCAGGCTCTCACGGCCGAACCGGACCGCGTCATATCCGACATTCGCGAGGAGCAGCACCACGGGAAAGCTCCCGAGGGCAATGATCTCACCGCGTCGCAGATCCCGGGCCCACCCCGGAAACTCATCCGGCGAGTACGGTTCGGGCGAAGCGCCGGCCGACCCCGCGTCGCCGTCACTCTGGGCGGGCAGGAGCGAGGCGCTGAAGCACAGCAGGAGGGCAAGCGCCCACTGCCTCGAGCGCGTCGTACGCGTCATCATCAGCCGCGCGCTCCGAACAGGCGGGTGCCGAGTCGTACCATCGTCGAGCCTTCCTCCACCGCAATCCCGTAGTCGTTGGTCATGCCCATTGAGAGAACCGAGAAGTCGAGATCAGGATAGCTCCGTGAGACCATGGTAAAGAGGCGATTGAGCTCCCTGAAACTGCGACGAATCGCCTGTTCATCGGAGGTGAAGGGGGCGAGCGTCATGAGACCCACCGGATCGAGGCTGTCGAGCTCGAGCACGCCGTCGAGCACGTCGCGCAGCGCGTCCCCTCCCTCGACCCCGTACTTGTTCTCCTCACCCGAGGTGTTGACCTCGAGCAGAATGCGCATGCGGGCAGCGGCGGCATCACAGTGCCTGTGCAGCGCTTCAGCGGTCTCCACCCGATCGATGGACTGCACGGTGGAGAACAGTCCGACCGCCGACTTCGCCTTGTTCCGCTGCAAGTGCCCGATGAGATGCAGATCGATGTCCTCCGGGGCATTCTGATACTTGGAAGCGGCCTCCTGCACCCGGTTTTCCCCGAAGCAGCGAATACCGGCCTCGTAGGCTTCCGTCACGGCCGATTCGTCGTGGTTCTTGGTAACCGCCATCACGGTCACCTCTTCGGGATCGCGGCCCGCGCGAATGCAGGCCTCACCAATCTCCTCCTGTACCTCGCGAACCTGTTCGGCTACCGACATAGGTCCATCGTAGCAGAACTCGGCCTCCTCGTTAACATCCGCCGAATGTTGACGACGGCTCAGCGCGGAAGTATTCTAATCATGGCATTCGTAGATTTTAATCAAGGGCGAAATATCATGAGTGAACTACTGTGGTCCGAGCGGCAGAAGTCGACCTGGCGCACCAAGGTCGGTCTCGCCGAAATGCTCAAAGGCGGCGTCATAATGGACGTTACCGACGCCGAACAGGCCAAGATTGCGGCCGAGGCCGGTGCGCAGGCCGTTATGGCTCTCGAGCGTGTGCCTGCAGACATCCGCGCGGCAGGCGGCGTCGCCCGCATGTCCGACCCGAAGATGATCAAAGAGATACAGGAGGCCGTCTCCATACCGGTGATGGCCAAATGCCGTATAGGCCACTTCGTGGAGGCACAGATCCTCGAGTCCCTGGGAGTGGATTTCATAGACGAGAGTGAGGTCCTGACCCCGGCCGACGATCAGTACCACGTGAAGAAGGAGAACTTCCGCGTTCCCTTCGTGTGCGGCTGCCGTGATCTCGGAGAGGCGCTCCGCCGTGTCGGCGAAGGCGCGGCGATGATCCGTACCAAAGGGGAAGCCGGGACCGGCGACGTGGTGGAAGCCGTTCGTCACATGCGCACCGTGCGCGACGGCATCCGCCGGCTGCAGAGCCTGCCGGAGGAGGAGCTGATGACCGAGGCGAAAAACCTCGGCGCTCCATACGATGTCGTCGTCGAGGTCGCTCAGACCGGCAAGCTCCCCGTGCCGAACTTCTCCGCCGGCGGCGTGGCTACTCCCGCCGACGCTGCGCTTATGATGCAGCTCGGCGCCGAGGCCGTCTTCGTCGGATCGGGGGTGTTCAAGTCGGACAACCCGCGCCGCAGAGCCCGAGCCATCGTGGATGCAGTCGCCTATTACAACGATCCCGCCAAGCTCGCAGAAATCTCCACCGATCTCGGTGGTGCCATGGTCGGTATCAACGCCGGCGGCATGGAGGAAAGCGAGCGCATCGCAGTCCGGGGATGGTAGGAAGCACCTCCCCGGTCGGCGTCCTGGCGTTTCAGGGCGACTTCCAGAAACATCTCGAGCTTCTCTCCGCCATGGGCAAGCGGGCGGTTGCTGTTCGCAGCTCAGAGGACATCGCCAACCTGTCCGCCCTGATCATTCCGGGTGGCGAGAGCACGACGATCGGCATGCTGATGGAACGCTTCGGTCTCATCGAGCCGGTTCGCAATCGGGCCCGAGACGGCATGCCCGTTCTCGGCACCTGCGCAGGTGCGATTCTCTTGGCGCGGGAGATCGACGGAAGCGACCAGCCACGAATCGGCATCATGGACATCGGTGTGCGGCGTAACGCCTACGGCAGACAGATCGAGAGCTTCGAGGCTGACATTGAGCTCAGCGAACCTGCGTACAGCGGATCGGCGGGCGGCAACACCGGACGGGGCACAGCCGGGGCTGAGCCCGGTCGGCACGCCTCGGTACGCGCCGTTTTTATCCGCGCACCCATCATCACGCATGTGGGAAGTGGTGTGGATGTAATTGCCTCGTTCGAAGACAACCCGGTCGTTGTTCGCGAAGGAAATCTGATGGCGGCAACGTTTCACCCCGAACTAAGCGGAGAGACCGCTGTCCATCGGCTCTTTCTCCGGTACGCCGGCATTTGATAGCCGGGCATGGACGGGTGCCGCCGCCACCGCCGGGTGCCACCATCGCTGGCGTGTCCCCCCCTATACGTTTCGCGAAAGATTGTAGTCGAGAAGCTCACCGAGCATCGTAACGTCGGCACCCGTATCGGCCGCGATGCGCGCGATGTCGGCACGGGCTGCTTCAGCCCGGGATTCGACGAGGGTCTCCACCTCCCGGCGAACGCCGTGCCGCTCTATGAGCTCACGAACCGTTTCCACTGTCTCCGGTTTGACCGCGCGGGAGCCGAAGATCTCTTCGAGGCGGGCACGCTCCGACTCATTCGCACGGGCAAACAGATACTGCCGGAAAAGGGTCTTCTTGTTCTCTGCGATGTCCGAACCCAGCGGTTTGCCGATGCGTTCCTCGTCTCCGAAAAGACCCATCTCGTCGTCTTTGATCTGAAAGATGACGCCGAGCTTTTCCCCGAGCTCTCCCAGAGCCTTCACTGCGGATTCGCCCTGTCCGGCGAGCACGGCGCCCACCGAGAGCGGCAGGGAAAAGGTATATCGGCCGGTCTTGAAGCGGTACAGGTCGATTATCTCGGTCTCGGTTACCTGCCGGGTGGTCTCTCCGTAGTAGAGATCACTCATCTGAGCCAGTCCGACCCACGTGATCTCCCGCGAGAAGAGCGAGCGAACGCGCCCTGAGACCTCGTTTGGGCATGAGAGGCCCTCGAGCATGTTGAAGGCATAGAGCATAGCTACGTCGCCTACACAGGTCCCGAGCGCCTCACCGAGGTGGTACCAGTCGTCGATTCCCTCGTCGCGGGCAATCCCCGCATACTGGTAGAAGACCGCATCCTCGCCCCGTCGAGCCGTGTCACGATCCATAATGTCGTCGTGAATCAGCAGGAAGCTCTGGATGAGCTCCGCGACCGCTCCGGCCCGCACGATATCTTCGTCCGGCTCGTGGCCGAACAGACCCGCGCCCATCGCCACGAGGCCCCCGCGGATCATCTTCCCGCGTATAGCGAAATCAAGAACCCGACGTGCGACATCACGTCCCCAGGGGCTCACCCGCTGGAACTCCGCTTCCACCTCGCCGAGCTCTGCCTGGAGGAACCGCGCTATGGCCTCCCTACGCTCTGTGAGATAGGCTTTCACTGCCGCGCTCCTTTGAAGGAAGCCGCAAGGCGTTCCTGGCGATGTTGAGAAGTATTCGGGGGCGGGACGGCTTCACTTTCCGGGAGAACACTACCAGCGGATCCTCCCGAATCACTCTGCCGGTCCAGTTGTACATATCCGAGGCGGTTTTCACCGGCACCAGGATGCGCTTCGGCATGAAGTCATAGCCGCCCTCGGCGACGCCCTGCCACTCGTCGTAGCGGTCGAGCTGGGCACGGATGAAGCGAGTGAACTCTTTCGGGGCGGCGCGGGCGGATCCCTCGCTCAGGTCAGGCAACGTGGTATCGTCCAGCGGCAGATAGGTGCGTCCGAAACGATTATCCTCTGCAACGTCTCTGATGAAGTTTATGAACTGCATCGCCCTGCCCTGCATCATAGCCGCGTCGAGGGAGATGGCCGGTAGGTCCAGGATGCGCGCCATATACAGGCCGATGACTTCCGCCGACCCGTATATATACTCGAGGGTTTCCTCGAGCCGGCGGTAGGTGGTCTTGCTGAGATCCATCTCCATGGAATCGAGGAATGCCTCCGTCCACTCCGCAGCGAAGCCACGCCGGCGGGAGAGCTCAACGAAGGGATCTATAATCTCGTCGTGCGCCGGATGCCCGTTGAGCGCGCGACCATATGCCTCGCGAAAAGCGTGGAACCCAGCTGCATCCTGTGGTGTCGCATCCACGAAATTGTCAGCTACGCGGACAAAACCATAGAGAGCAAAGACGTCCGATCTGACGTGTTTCGGGAAGAAGAGGCTGGAATTGAAGTACGTCTTACTGCCGCTTCGAAATACACGATAATGTGTGTGCTCAACGTCCATGAAACTCCGCTAATACCAAAGAAGTACGCTTAGAATAATAACGGAGGTAGACAACTTCAAGAAATATCGCGCCCACAAAGGCGGAAGCCGCTGATACGACGCCTGCCACCGGCGCAAGAGCCGCGCCAAGAAAGAGCACCGCCACAAGCGTTATCACGTTGACCAGCACACCTCTCGTGATGGAACCGGTGCGCTCCTGCTGTACCTGTACGCCGCGATAGAAAAACACGAAACTCCCGATCGCCGGCGAGAGCGCCATAATGAGCGCGGGCAGAAACACGAGCTCCCGCAGGTTGTCGGCCAGCCCCACGACCCCGCCGAACCACAAATCGCGAAGTGGCGTTACGACGAACAGCAGGTAGAGCACGGCCAGAAAGATGGAGAGGTTGAGCGTGAACCGACGCAGGACGTAGAAATCCTCCTTCGTTTTCAGCAAGGCGATGATCGCTTCCTGCAGCGCAAGAGCCAGCGAGAACAGGATGAAGTTGAATGACATCACGACCGGCCAGACCGCAAGAGAGCGTACCGGCTCGGGCGCCCGCGCGATGCCGAACGTGAGCAGCGGCCGCGAGGCAAGTACGATGACCGAGGTTGCCGCAAGCGGCACGTAGAACTTCAGCAGCTCATCGTAGCCGACGACCATATCCTCACGTCCCGGCTTCAGCGTGTCCCGGATGACCGGGCGCGCGTAGAAATAGGAGGAAACCGCGCCGGCAGTCACGCCACCGATCAGCGCCACCGCAGCGATCTGCGCACCACCGGCGTACTCCGTCACGAAGCCGAGAACGAGTAGCGCAAAGGTCACTACGAGGCGAATTACCATCGTGTTCGGGACCACTTTCGCGCGCCCGTAACGGATCAGCACCCCCTGCCAGAGTCGTCGGTAGCCAACCACAGCCGCCCAGGGAATCATGAGCGCGAATGCGGCGTGTGACGGGGCGATGAGATTCTCCGGCACTTGCACCACGTGGCGCAGGAGCGGCACGTACACCCAGGGGAGGCTCAGCACGATGTGGAACGCGGTGAGACCCAGCGCGAGCATGTGCATGAACCTCAGCAGTCGTCGGTAGTGTTCGCGGTCCTTGGCCATCGCCGTCCCGGCGGACAGCATCTGCAGGATGGGACTCTCAACGATGAGCGCCAATGAGAAGGTTACCCCGAATGCACCGAGCTGCACCGTGGCATCCGACAATCTGGCGATAACCGCCGTGAGTGCCGGCTGCTCGATCCCCATGAGGATCCACATTGCCGCAAGCGGAAGATACGTGAGAAGGGCTTCTTTCTGTGTCAGCGTCGGGCGCGATGTGGGTGCTTCCATGTTACGTGATCGAAGATGAATCCGGGACGGACGGGACCATGAGCGCAAAAAAAGACGCCGCATCATCTGCGACGTCGCCATTGGCCTGAAGTGCCGGCAATCAACTGGGCGATACTGGATTTGAACCAGTGACCTCTTGCATGTCAAGCAAGCGCTCTAACCATCTGAGCTAACCGCCCGCAACGCGTGCAATATACTCTACTGATTCAAAGACATCAAGATCCGCTCGAGTACTTTCTTTCGGTCGAGCGGCTTCACGATGTAGTTCTTCGCGCCAACAAGCAGTGACTTCTTCACGAGATCCTGCTTACCGAGAGCGCTGATCATCACCACGACCGCGTTCTTGTCGAACTCGATGATCTGCTCGAGTGCCGAGACCCCGTCCATTTTCGGCATGGTAATGTCCATCGTCACCACGTCGACGTTCGGATAGAGCTCCTTGTACTTCTCCACGCCCTGTTGACCGTCGGAGGCGGTCCCGACGACATCGAACCCCTCACTGGTGAGGATCTGGCTGATCTGCTTTGTAACGAACATCGAATCGTCAACGATGAGCACCTTGTAGGCATCCCCGTTTTCCTTGACACCCTCAGCCTTTCGCTCGTTTATGCTCGGGAAATCCTGTTTCGTCTTCATAGCTCGGCTCCCTAGGATCGCTCCCTGATCGCGACATTGATCTCGATTTTGCCCTGCGGTATTTCCATCGGCACTATCAACGCCTCGACTCCAGTATCACTTACCTCCATGTTCTCGCCGGTGAAAATGGCGGGAGGGGTAAGGTCGAACTGAAACCCTAAGTTGTGAAGTTTCGTCACCGACTGTCCGGTGATCATGTTGGCAAGTTCGGTGATCGTCGCCTTGCCCATATCATCGAGCTCGGTCGGCTTCTCGAGGTCCATACCCTCGAGCATCGCCGCGGCGATATTGATCGCCGTCTCTTTCGTCATGTCGAACAGTACCCGGCCCTCGACATCCCCTGCAAGACCGACTACCGCAGCTACCCCGAGGACCGGCATCGAGGTCGACTTCAGGTAGAGGTCGCCACGATTTACCTCGCTGTTCAGCACTTCCTTGAGGACGTTGTAAGCCGACTCGACGAAGGGGTTTATGTACTCGACTCTCATGTTGTACTCCTTGAAGACGGCACCACGGTGGTATAGGCATTCACCGCTCCGCCGACACTTCGCCACCCCGACAGAGCGTCGAGGGCTTCCTGCGCGCCGGGTATCACGATACCACCCGGCCCCACCTTCTCCGAAAAATCCGCGGTCACGCGATACTGCGCCTCCTGCGGGAGCATCGACAGAAGATCCCGGCTGAGAATGACGCCGACTTCCGGCACCGTGTTCTCATGCAGCACGTCATGGTACTCGAACAGAATGAGCTCCTTGATCTCCTGAGCGAAGCTGAATCCATTCGTACCCTCTACGAGGTATTCCCGATAGTACTCCGGAACGGAAGCGGCCGGAAATACCAGGTTCGGGGCGGTCGAAATGCTCAGCAGGTCTATGTCGCTCGCCCAGATCTTGATCCTCTTGTCCGGATACGTCTTTCGCAGCAACACCGCAAACGAATAGGTCTCATATCCCTTGCCGCAGCCCGGATTCCACACGTTGAGGTTACCGGGGAGCGCACCGTCGTCGGGCAGCGTCCGCGCCACGCGTTCGAGGTAGTCTTCGCCCCAGAACGCTTCCGTGTATGGTGAGAAATAGGGCTGAATGAACGCGGCGGCATCTTCCTCCGTGCGAAGCTGTATGTCCTTTCCTGCTCGGGACCGCTCCGCCTTCCACTCCTCGGACCGGCGGGAGAGCCAGCCCGCGTTGACAGGACTGGGGTAAAACGCGTTGAACGCCGCAAGTGCCTCGCCGATGAAGGAGACGTCGGTGTCGGCTGCAGCCGGCTGGGGCCGCCCGGGGGCGGGAGAGCCGCTTGCAGCAGCGCCTGCCTGTTGGTCCGCGCCGGCGTCGCCCGAGGGCTGCCCCGCACCGGACACATCCGGTGACACGCCGGCGGACGGTGCCAGGTCGCCCCGGGCCGGCGTCCCGGTAGCCTCTGTGGCTCCGGCGCCCCCCCGGATGCCCGGGGCCGCGCGACTCTCGAGCCCGGAGCTATCCACTCTTCCATCCTCACGCGCAAATATTCGCTCCACGTCGAGGATTATGTAGAGCCGGTCCTCGTGCTCGACAACGCCGCTTATGTATCGGATATTAACGTCGGCGAAAATGGGATGAGGCGGCTGTATCTCCGAGGAGGAGATGCCTACGACACGGTCTATGGAATCAACCACGACGCCGAGGAGGTGATCGTCCACACGTACGATGAGGCCGCTTTCCTGCGCCTTCTCCTCGTCTGGAACGGGAACGCCGAACATCTCCCGCAGATCGATCACCGAAATGATCTCTCCACGAAGATTGTAAACGCCACGAACAAAGTGCATCGTGTTCGGAACGTAGGTGAAGTTGCCGAACTTCGCGATTTCTTTCACCTTCATGATGTCCACGGCGTAATCTTTCCCGCCGAGCGAAAAGGTGACCATCTTGAAGTCGATGTGCTCGTCCTGCCTGCGCTCGTCATCGCGCTCGGCGTCACGCTGCGCCTGGGCGATGGTACCTGCAATGCTCGTGAACCTGCTCTCGCCCGCCATCAGCTGATCCTCGTCTCCCGCCTACGTCGGCGCTCCATCTCGTGCCGCATTCCGAGGTCGAGCAGCTGACTGACATCAATGATCAGCGAGACGGTTCCGTCGCCGGTAATGTTCGCACCTGCGATGCCCGGCGCATTGGTGTAGTGGTCCCGCAGCGGCTTGATCACCACGTCCTCCTCACCGATGAGGGAGTCCACGAGCAGTCCGATCTTCTTCTCGCCGGTTCCGACGATGACCACAAAGTAGTACTCGCGCTCCTCGTCGGCCTCGATTCCAAAGATCCGGTTGAGGCGTATGAGAGAAACAACGTCTTCGCGGACATTGAACACTTCGTAGTTGTCGAGCAGGCGGATCTCCGATGGGCGTATGCGATGACTCTCGATAACCGAGGTGATGGGAATCGCGTAGCGCTCGCGCCCGACCCGCACGAGGAGCCCCTGGATGATGGCAAGGGTCAGCGGAATCTTGATCGTGAACCGCGTCCCTGCGCCCTTTTCCGACCAGACGGTGACGGTGCCGTTCACCTTCTCGATCTGCCGCTTGACGACGTCGAGCCCGACACCGCGTCCGGACACGTTGGTTATCTCTTTGGCGGTCGAGAATCCGGGGTCGAATATGAGGTTGTGTGCCTCAACGTCGGAGAGGGTCTTGCCCGACGGGATGACGCCGCGCTCGACCGCTTTGCGCTGTATGTTCTCCACGTCAATGCCCCGACCGTCGTCCTCGACGGTGATGACGATCATGTTTCCTTCGTTACTTGCCGCAAGACGCAGGGTACCGGCTTCCGGCTTTCCCGCCTCGACCCGCTCGGCTGCGGTCTCGATGCCATGGTCGATGGAGTTTCGCGCCGAATGAATAAGCGGATCGAGCAGGTCCTCGATGACGGACTTGTCGAGCTCGGTATCCTCGCCCTCTATCTCGAGGTTTACCTGCTTGTTGAGCGAGCGCGAGAGGTCGCGGACGAGCCGCGGGAACCGGGAGAAAATCTGGGAGATCGGTACCATGCGGATGTGCATGACCGCCTCCTGCAACTCACCCGTGATGCGTCCGAGATTCTGCGTCGTACTGCGCAATCGGCTGACCGAACCCTTGAATGAGCTTTGAAACTCGTCAAACACTGAATACAGCTCGCCGAACTCGGAGGCAATCTCGCGTTTTACCGCAGTCGGAGACACGCCCTCACGAATCTTCTCGAGGTACTCGGGAAGGCTGTCGAATAGCCGACGCATAAGCTCACGATACCGATCGTCGGCGAGTTGCAGGCTCGAAAGCTCCTCGTTGAAGCCCGTAGCCAGCTGGTTGAACGCAGCCTTGTTGATTACTGTCTCGCTGACGAGGTTGAGGAGATTGTCGATCCGACGACTGTCCACACGAAGCACTGAGCCACCGGACTGTTTTCCCTTGGCTTTCTCCACCGCCTTCTCCGCCTCGGCCCCGGCGGGCGCGCCTGTGGCCGGGGCAGCCGCCGCCGGCTCAGCTGTACCCTGGGACGCGGCGGCCGAAGCGCGCGGCGCCTTCTCCTCCGACTCCACCGACTCGGTAGACTCAACGGGTGAGGGCTCGGTCGCCTCGGTGGATGCGGCAGGGGCTGTGCCACCACCATCGTCGTCAAGCGAGAGAACCTCAACCTTGGTGGTTACGTCGGAAATCGCGGCGGACGACTCGAGATCCGAGGGCTCTTCTTCCGAGGCCATATAGTAATCAACGATGGGAAAGAAATTGTCCTCGTAGAGCTCTTCGAAGTCGGGGGCGGTCTTCAGCACACTCCCGCTGCGCTTCAGCGCAGCGAAGACCTGAATGCCACCGACGCTGTTCATAGGGTTCGACTCGTCGAAGTGCACGCGCACGCGAAAGACGCGAGCTGAGCCCTCTGCCGCCTGTCTGAGCTCCGCCATCTCCTGCTCGGAAAGCCCGGCAACAGCCGAGGACGACGCGCGTTCGGTCGCCGGCGCGGATTCCGGGGAGGGTGCATTTTCCGCCGCAGGCTGTCTCGCTTCCGGCTCCGCAGGCGGCCGGGACTCATTACCGGCGCTCGAGCCGCTTTCCGCCTCGAGAAGCTGACGCAGCGTCGCTTTTAGCGGCTCCGTGTCCCCGCCGTAGACCTCACCGTTGCCCCTCGCCTCGAGCATGGCCTTTATCACGTCGATCGACGAGAGGAGCGTATCTACGATCGAACCGTCGACCGCTAACTCGTCGTTACGAATCCGATCAAGGACATCCTCTATCAGGTGCGTGAACTCCGAAAGCTCGTCCATCTGCACCGTGGCGGATGCACCCTTGAGGGTGTGTGCGGCGCGAAATATCTCGTCGATGGCGTCGTGATTTCCCGGATCATTCTCCAGGACGAGAACGTTGCTTTCCAGGGCTTCGACTTGCATTTCCGCTTCGGCGAAGAAATCCTGTAACAGTTCCTCGTTTTGCGGATCGAGGTAGTCGCTCATTCGAACGCAATTCTTGTGCATATAGCAGTTAAAGTCAAGACGTCAAAACACTTGATACTTCCTTCACCATGACTGTGATTCGACCGAAAAAAACAGTAGAATCGAGGTGACCGTGAATAGAAAAGCCCGTCTCATACAGTTTGGATTTCTGCTCGTCTTCGTCGTGATCTCGTCACAGTCGGTACGTGGCGCAGATATCCTCGTGCCCCGCTTCGAGTTACTCACCCGCGGCTATCCTTCGGGCGGATCCCTGCTGCTTGCTACCCGCGCCGACATCGATCTGGCCGTGGAAGGCGGCTACAAGTTCGGCGGTGGTGTGGGATTCTCCATAAGCGATCCCGTACTCGAGGACAGCCGGGACACCGGCCTGGCGAGCCCTGCGGACGTGGAGGCTGAGCTCGAACGCTACCTCGCGCTCACCTACGCCGAAGCTACGGTGCGGTCGCTCTTTGACGCGCCCCTTTCGATGACCTACTTTGTCGGGACCACGGACACCTTCGCCTCCGGCGACGATTTCCCCGAGTTGTTCGGAACGGGTCAATTCGCGACCTTCTATCGCGGCGCACTCTACTCCTACGATAGCACGATCTACGACGGACTGTATGAGGTCGCCGGGACCGGTGTCGAGTTCGCCACCGATCCGCTCGGCGACGCCGTCGCACTGTCCGCCTACACATACCAGGACCTGCGTTTCGAACCAGGCGTCTACAGCTCCGATGTCCGGGCGCGCTTCAACACCCGACAGGTGAAAGCAGAGCTCTTCGCCGGCGCAACCTACCCCATCGCCGAAGGTGGCCTCTACCGCGGTGGGGTCATGGCTTTCTTCGACACCGGTACCGCCGGGCAGTTCTTTGCCCAGTTGGGATTACCCCAGTGGGATCCGTGGTCAGGGGACCAGATCACGCTCGACGATTTCTACTTCCTTTTCGAGCCTCGCGTGAAGCTCGACCTCTTCTCCGTCATCCTGACCCTGTTCTGGCGACCCGAGTACTACAACCACGCTCTCACCGGTGACACGGGGGCCCTGGACTCGAATATTCGTTTTCAGATCGGCGACTACCAGAAAACGAGGGTACGCGGGGGTATCGAGACCGGCCTCCACTACCGACCCGAAGCGGACGAGAACCTCGAGGTCGACGCGTCACCATTCATCTCCGTGACGACCGCCGGCGTCGTGTGGGACTTCATGATCCGGGCCACACTGTATCCATATGAGTATGAAGAATCATTCGAGGGTTATCTTGGCATTCGCACAGCCTTCTAAGCATTCCCGCAGTCGCGGCCTCCGGGCGCCGGCACGCACGGCCTTTATCATCACCATGATCCTTGCGGCGGCGAACGTCACCGCTCTTGAGATCGATGCTGAGGGCACATTCGGAAATCTCGGTTTCGTGGACGACCGTGAAGTCAGCGATGCCGACCTCGGCTCTGCTTCGTACCTCTGGGACGCTCGGCTCGCGCTCAGCGGTGCCGTTCTCGACGGGTTTCGCCTTACCGGCGCGTATGAACGCGACAGCGTGCTTCGGGACACACTTACGATGACCCTGGGATACTCAGGACAAATCATGAGCGTATCCGCAGGTCCCTTCCTCGGATTCCTGCCGGACTCGGACAACCCGTACCTCCTCAAACCCGGGCTCTCCGCGCAGCTTCGCGCCGAACTATGGGAAACGGGCTTCCTGTCCCTCGAAACGGACGTTACCCTCGATCCCCAGTTGAGTACGAGCTCAACCGACTTCAGGCAGTTTCGGATCACCCCGCGAGCCGGCATATACCTGCCGAACATCATCACCTCGCTCGAGTTCGACCGCTCGACGCTCTTCTACACCGACGGCACCGACACGACCATTGATCGCCGAAGCGAATATGCCCTTGCAAATGAAATTTTCCAGAAAGCGATCCCCTACCGCATCCTGCTTCGGTTCGCATATCGTTCACAGCTCAAACGCTTCGCTGACGGAACCAAGCACGCCCTCGGCGCCGCACTGTTTACCCCAGGTGTCACCTACGCCCCGTCAGAAACCGTCACCCTCCGAGCCCAGCTCGAGAACGGGATTTACGTGTTCGGGCGAGAAGAGCTTGTAGGCGAAATCGAGAGTGATCGGTATTTTTTTCGGGCTACGATGGGAATGACAATCCAGCTCCCCTGAAGTATATAGCAGCGTGTGGGTACAATCAGCAGAAGAGAATCGGGCGTAAGGAGATGTGAGCGGCGCTCCCGTGCAGACGAACTTCTGCACGCGTGAGGCCGCCACATTTTCTCTTCGAGGAGGCTCATGCCTATGCCC
>JAAAOH010000232.1 GCA_009908925.1 Spirochaetota bacterium
GCGAGTCCGGCTGGTCCTCGAGGAGCTCGGGCCGACCTTCATAAAGCTCGGACAGATTCTCAGCAATCGTCCCGATCTCGTGCCCCGAGAGTTGCAGGGCGAGCTCGAGAGGCTGCAGGAGGATGTGCCGGCCTTTCCCGGTGAGGAGGCGGTGGCCATCATTGAGCGCGAGCTCGGGCGCCCCCTCGACGAGCTCTTCGCCGAATTCGATGAGCGGCCACTCGCCGCGGCGTCCATCGCGCAGATTCATCGGGCCGTGCTGCCCGGCGGTGAGACCGTGGCGGTGAAGGTGCAGCGACCGGGGCTGGCCGAGCTCGTCGACGTGGACATCGACATCCTCGGGGAGCTTGCGGTGTTGCTCGAACGCTACGTGCCCGAGAGCCGCAACGTGAGCCCGCGCGATCTCGTCGACGAGTTCGAGAGCGGCATGCGGCAGGAGCTCGACTTCGGGCGCGAGCGCACCGCCATCGAGCGCTTCGCGAAACAATTCAGCCGTGACGAGGGCATCAAGGTACCGCGTGTGTATCGAAGCCTCAGCAGCGGCCGGGTTCTGACCATTGAGTACATCGACGGGCGACCGCTGTCGCAGCTGCTTGCCGAGGCCGGTGATATCGCCGGCGCCCCCGGCGGACGGGGTTCCGGCGACGCGCAAGGCGGGGGAGGGGCTGAGGATTCCCGGGAGGCGGAAGGCCCGCGTATTGCGAAGCTCGGCGCCGAGCTCACCCTCAAGCAGATTTTCGTGCACGGATTCTTCCACGCGGATCCTCATCCGGGGAACATCCTGGTCCTCGACGACGGGAGGCTGTGCTATCTCGACTTCGGGCTGACCGGCAGCCTGATCCAGCGTGATCTCGAGGTAGTAAGCGACGTGCTTACGAGCATCATCGGGCGGAACGAGCAGAAGGCCGCACGGGCCGTCGTGAAGCTTGCCGGTCGCCGGGATTTCGAGGCCGCCCGGCGTATCGAGCGTGACGTTGCCGAACTCATCGATCGATTCCAGAGCGTACAGGCCGGCGACTTCTCGTTTACCGCCCTGCTCTCCGAGCTCATCGGGGTACTGGTCGAAGAGAACCTGCGCCTGCCTCCGGACCTCTTCCTGCTGGTGAAGGCGCTCATCACGATAGAGGGTGTGGCAACCGGCCTCGACCCCGAGTTCGATTTCGCCTCTCACCTCGAGCCTTTCGCGGAAACACTCGTCCGCGAGCGCTTCAGCCCGCGGCGCGTCCGCACGAACGTTGCCACGACTGCCGGCGACTATGCCGAAGTACTGCAGAGCTTTCCCGCCGACTACTACCGCGTGGTCGACGCGCTCAGCTCCGGTCGGATGCAGATCCGTCTCGACGAGGCGAGCGACAGGCGCGTGCGAAAGACCATCATGGACGCAAGCTCCGCCCTCGTGTTTTCGGTCGTGCTCGGATCGCTCATCATCGGCTCCGCAGTGATCGTCCACTCGGGCGTGCCGCCGGTCTGGCACGGCGTCCCCGTAATCGGCATCGTCGGTTTCGTCGCCGCAGGGCTCGTCGGCTTCTGGCTCGTGGTGAAGATTATTCGCAGTGGGGGTTTGTAGGGGGGCGCGTGGTGCCGGAACAACTGTTTTCGGCCGTACGCGGCGCCCCGGAGCTGAACAACTGCGACGAGGGTTCTCCAGTGTGGATATACAGGCCTTGCAGCGACACTCTAACTGGTTTCGGCGCCGCTACCGATGTGAGCTCGACTCGAGCTTATCTGCAGGACTGATCACACCGAGCTTGTTTCGCGTGGCAACGTGAGTGTATATCATCGTCGTGCTCACGTCGGCGTGCCCGAGTAACTCCTGTACGGTCCGTATGTCGTATCCGTCCTCGAGGAGATGAGTCGCGAAACTGTGGCGCAGAGTGTGCACGCTGGCGGCTTTGGCGACGCCGCTGCGCCGGAGGGCGGTGTGGAACGACCTCTGCAGCGTCGACGGATACAGGTGGAACCGTCCGGGGCGACCGGTCCGGGGATCAACGGAAATTCGCGCCGACGGAAAGAGCCAGTACCATTCCCATCTGGTATCGGCATTGGGGTACTTGCGTGCGAGCGAAGCCGGAAGGGGCACGCCGGGTCTATCGAGGGCCCTGTCCTCTTCGAAGAGACGCCGTACGCGGGAGATGTGGCGCTCGAGCTCGGGCTGGAGGCGAGCCGGCAGAAGTGTCACGCGGTCTTTGTCCCATTTCCCCGATCGGACCGTCATAGCACCACCCGGCACATCGAGGTCGTGAATGCGCAGTCCGAGGCATTCCGACAACCGCAGACCACCGCCGTAGATAAGACGACACATGAGCAGTGATGTGTCGCTGAGCCGGGCAAAGATCCTGGTGATCTCGTCCCGGCTTAGAACTACGGGCAAACGGCGCGGCTTGCGTACACGCACTGTTTCGCTCAGGTCGTCGATATTCCGGTGGAGCACGTGCCGAAAAAGAAAAAGTAGGGCGACAAAGGCCTGCTTCTGTGTCGATGAGGCCACTCCCCGTGTAAGGGCGAGTTCCGTCAGGTAGCTACGTACATCACGCTGATCGACGGTCCCCGGGGCTCCGGCGGAGAGACTCCGAGAGAAATCCCTGGCCCAGTGAACATACGTTTTCTCCGTTCGCAGCGATTTTTGCTGCAGGCGCAGCTCTTCTCTCAACGCAACAATCGCACTGTCCCACGTTTCGGGCACGGGCGGGTCCCGGGAAGTTCGTTGGTGCTCGCGCAGCCTGAACCGCCGGTATCGCTCGATCGCGTCTCGGGCCTGTCGCAGCTGCCATTCTTCGAGCGTTGTCTGCCGGTCCTCCAGGAACGCCTTCAGGGCACTGTCTTCCCACGGCGAGAGGCGATGCCCTGAGG
>JAAAOH010000373.1 GCA_009908925.1 Spirochaetota bacterium
GCCCGGTCGCGGTGAACGGCGAGGTCGTGATTCGACCCATGATGTATCTCGCGCTCACCTATGACCACCGGATCATAGACGGACGCGAGGCGGTGCTGTTTCTCGGTAAGATCAAGGGGCTCATCGAGGACCCGCGCAAGATGCTGCTCGACATCTAAAGAGGAGATCAACTACGTGAGCAAGAGCAACACGAAGACGTTTGATGTGATAGTAATCGGGGCCGGCCCCGGCGGCTACGTCGCCGCCATCCGTGCGGCGCAGCTCGGCATGAAGACTGCCATCATCGAGAAGAGGAACACGCTCGGCGGTACCTGCCTGAACATCGGCTGCATTCCCTCGAAGGCTCTCCTCGACTCGAGTGAGTTCTTCGCCCGCGCGAAGCACGAGGGTTCTGAGCACGGAGTGGTCAGCAGAGAGCTCTCGCTCGATCTCGCCGCGATGCAGAAGCGAAAAGACGGCGTGGTCGAGAAACTCGTCTCCGGCGTCTCGACGCTCATGAAAAAGAACAAGATCACCGTCTTCAACGGCACCGGCCGCCTCGAGCAGGCAGGCGGGGGCAGCAGCGGGGGCGGGAGCAACGGCAACGCCGGCGGTGCCGGCACGCCGCCTCATCCGGTCGTGGTCACCGCCGAGAACGGCGAGGAAACCCGTATCGAAGGCGCGCACGTCGTCATTGCAAGCGGCAGCGTTCCGCAGGAGCTTCCCTTCCTGCCCTTCGACGGGGAACGCATCGTGAGCTCCACGGAGGCACTGGCGTTCGATACCGTGCCGAAAAAGCTTCTCGTCGTCGGGGCGGGCGCCATCGGACTCGAGCTCGGAAGCGTCTGGGCCCGCCTCGGCGCCGAAGTCGACGTCATAGAGATCCTTCCGGAGATCCTTTCCGGCTGGGACTCCGCGACTGCCAAGGCCCTTCGGCGAGAGCTCTCCAAGCAGGGCCTCACCTTCAATCTCGAGACCAAAGTCACCGGCGTGGACATGTCGAAAAAGAAGCAGGTCACCCTCGAGGCGGAGAGCAAGGACGGCGCGGCGGTGAAGTTCGAAGGCGACAAGGTGCTGGTGGCGGTGGGTCGCCGCCCCTACGCCGAGAACCTCGGCCTCGAGACTGCCGGGATCGAGATGGAGGAGAACGGCCGCCGCATAAACATCGACGAGCATTTTGAAACCAGTGTGCCCGGCGTCTACGCCATAGGCGATGTGGTGCGAGGGGCCATGCTGGCGCACAAGGCCGAAGACGAGGGTGTCGCGGTGGCGGAGATTATCGCGGGGAAGCCGGGCCACGTAAACTACGACGCCGTCCCGAACGTCGTCTACACCTGGCCCGAGGTGGCCGCCGTCGGCAGGAGCGAGGACGAGCTCAAGGAAGAGGAGCACTCCTACCGCAAGGGCCAGTTTCCGTTTGCGGCAAACGGGCGCGCGCTCGGCATGGGCGCTCCTGCCGGATTCGTGAAGATCATGGCCGACTCCAAGACCGACCGGGTGCTCGGAGCCACTATCGTCGGGCCGTACGCCTCGGATCTCATCAGCGAGATCGTGACGGTCATTGAGTTCGGCGGCAGCTCGGAGGATATCGCCCGCACCGTGCACGCCCACCCGACCCTTCCCGAAGCGGTGCGCGAGGCGGCTCTCGCAGTCGATAAGAGATCGATCCACGGCGCGTAGACGCGGTGGGATACGTCCGAATAGTATTACCAGTGAGAGGGGAAAGAGTTATGTCCAGCGTTGAATATTCGAAGGGTCTCGAAGGCGTGATAGCCGCCGAGTCAAACATCTGCCGCATCGACGGCGAGAACGGTCAACTGTACTACCTCGGCTATCCGATTCGCGAGCTCGTCGACCAGTGCTCCTTCGAGGAGGTCGTCTACCTCCTCCTCTACGGCGAGCTCCCGAATCACGATGAGCTCGATCGCTTCTCAAACCGCATGCGCAAGAGCCGCCATCTCAAGGAACCGGTTCTCGAGATGATCCGTGAGTTCCCGCACGACTCACACCCGATGGAGCTCCTTCAGGCCTCCGTGTCCTATCTCAGCAGCTACGTCGACCACAAGATCGAGCACGACGCGTACTGCAACTGCAGGACGACATTGCATCAGGTCGTACAGCTCTCCACCGTCGTAGCCGCGCTGCATCGCTTTCGCAACGGTCAGGAATACGTCCCGCCGAGGATGGATCTCTCGCACGGGGCGAACTTCCTCTACATGATGCGTGGCGAGGAGCCCACCGAGCTCGAGGGCGAAATAATGGATAAAGCCCTCATCCTCCACGCCGAGCACAGCTTCAACGCCTCGACCTTCACCGCGCGGGTGGTCGCCTCGACCATCTCCACGTGTTATTCGAGCATCTCGGCCGCCGTCGGCGCCCTGAGAGGAAGTCTCCACGGCGGCGCCAACGAAAAGGTCATGAACATGGTCGACGAGGTCGGATCTGCCGAGAAGGCCGAGGAGTGGGTAAACAAGGCGCTCGATGAAAAGCGAAAGGTAATGGGCATGGGCCATCGCGTGTACCGCGCCAAAGACCCCCGAGCCATCGTGATGGAAGACTACCTGCAGAAGCTTTCTGAGCAGAAGGGTGACACCCGCTACTACGACATACTCAAAGCGGTGGAGAAGGCCTTTCGCAATCGCATGGAGGAGAAGGGAAAGCCGGTCTACCCCAACGTCGACTTCTTCTCAGGCGCCGTATATCGGCTGCTCGGAATACCGACTGCCCTCTTCACGCCCATCTTTGCCATGGCGCGCGTCTCGGGTTGGCTCGCTCACATCCTCGAGCAGCGACACGACAACCGCATCTACCGGCCGAAGGCACTCTACGTCGGCCAGGAGGAGCGCCACGTCACGCCCCTCGAGGAAA
>JAAAOH010000008.1 GCA_009908925.1 Spirochaetota bacterium
AGCTGGAAGCGACGGCAGGTCTTCGTCGATATGGAGAACGCCAAGATCGAGGAAGCACCGGAGTACAATCCCGACGAGCCGGTAACGCCGGAGTACGAGGAACGGTTGTTCGACTTCTACGGACGCATTGCGCCGTGGAAAAAACAATGAGACACCGGTAAGACGGGCCACCGGATGAGGCGCGGCTGTACACCGTAACAGACCTTTTCCAGGATATTTCCCAGGCCTACCACAACAGCGCGCTCGAGGTGGGAGTGTTCCTGCTGCTCTTCGCGCTGTGGATCGGACTGCTCTTCCACTACCACCACCGCGAACGGCGACAGCAGCGCGCCGAGCGCATGACGGCGATGCAGGAAGCCTGGGACGAGCATATCCGCCGCCTCGAGCTCCCACCCTCCTGGGTGGAGGTTGCCGAGACGCTGTCCGGCTATCTGCGTGACCCCGATGAGAAGTATCTGCTGTTCGAGAATCAACAGAGCTTCAACCTTGCTGCGGAAGCGGCCCTCAGCGACGGCGCGGTGCGCGAGGATACCATCAGTGCGCTGCGGGTACACCTCGGCTTCTCCGTGCCCGAACAGGGTTCACCCATATCGACTGCAAGCCTGAGCGCGGGAGCCACCGTCTTCGTGCGTCCATCCCGAAGCCGAAAGACGGTGCGCGCGCGTGTCCTCGCCCCGGATGCCCATCACCTCAAGCTGCAACTGCGGCCCGAGACCCCGCTCATCCCGAGCGGCAGCTCGGTGCAGGTATACTATCGAAACGAGCGGGGGATATTCCGGATCGTGACCGATGTCCTCGGCCACGAGGACGGGGTATTGTCGCTTCGCCACAGCGAACGCGTCTCGCGTGAGCAGAAGCGGAAATTCTTCCGCAAGCGGGTTTCCGAGCCGGCGCGGGTCTCACACGACAGTGATGAGAGCGAGCAGCACCCGACCCGCATCCGCGATCTCGGCGGCGGCGGCGCGAGCTTCACCAATCCGGACGGTCTGTTCTCTGTCGGTGAGCTCGTACGGATTCACCTCAGCGCGCGGGACGGCTCCCGCCTCACCGTTCATGCGAAGGTCCTGAGGCTTTCCGACGGGCGGAATGTCTGCCACGTGGAGTTCTTTTCCATTCGGGAGTCGGTACGGGACAAAATCTACAACATGATTTTTGCACCTCCTCCGAAGGAGAAGGCAACCGGGAACGGATAGCTGCCGACATCGAGTTGCCGCCGGGTCACGGCGGGAAGTATCCTTCCCATCAGTCATGAATGAACCACACGTATACGTCACAGGCGGCGGCTTCGCGGGAGTCGAAGCCGCGAGAGCCGCTTTCCGCCGCACTCCCGGGGCCCGCATCCACCTCATAGACCGAAACCCCTACGCCACCATGGTGCCGGCCCTTCCCGACGTTGTCTCGGGGAGGGTGCGTGTCGACGCCATCGCCCACCCCCTCGAGGAGGCGGTGGGATCGGCTACGCGTTCGGACGCGGGCCACGGCGTCGAGGTCATCGCCGACGAAGTCGAGCGCCTCGATCTCGCCTCGCGTCGCATTCACACCCGGCAGTCCAGCTACGACTACGACTACCTCGTCATCGCGAACGGGTCGGCGCCGGCGTACTTCGGGTTCGAGGCCGCCGACGGAACTCTGCACACCGTACACAGCCTGGAGACGGCGCGGAAGTTCCGGGGTGCCGTGGAAAGCCACCTTCGCGCGAATCCTTCGGCGCCCATCGTGATCGTCGGTGCGGGCTACACCGGCCTCGAGGTGGCCGCGTGTCTCACAACCGGGGCCGCGAACGCCGATGCGCGCCCGGACATCACGGTCGTCGACGTTGCCGACAGCATCCTCGGCTTTCTCACCGACGGAGAACGGCGGCGGATACGGTCCTACTTCGACAGTATCGATGTCGAGATCCGCACAGGAACCGCGCTCGAGAGCTACTACGGGGGCACCGCGGTGCTCTCAGACGGCACACGCATTGCCGACAGCCTGGTGTGCTGGGCCGCCGGGATGCGCGCCCAGCCCCTGCCGATAGACGGTGAAGTGGAGCGCACGCGGGACGGGCGCCTTCGCACGACGGCGGCGCTGCAGCTGCCGCAGCACCCCGAGGTGTTCGCAGCCGGCGATGCGGCGGCGCTGTGGAAGGGCGATACCACCGCGCGGCGGGCGGTGAACTTCTCCTACTACTCGGGGCGGCGCGCCGGGGCCAACGTTGCCGCCGCGATCGCCGGGCGGCCGCTTCGGGACTTCAGGCCGGTGGACCTCGGGTGGATCATTCCGCTCGGGGAGGAGAGTGTCGGGCGGGTGTTCGGCGCGTTCCGGGTGGGCGGCTCCATGGGCCTTCGCATGCACTACCTCATGTGCGGCTTCCGCCACTTCGCCGGGGCACGCGCGGGCGAGTTCTACCGGACCGCGTTGAGACTCTCGCGCCGGCCGGATCCCCTCGATCTGGGCCGTACGCCGGAGCGTAAGGATGGTTGAGGCTGCGACGACCCCGCCGCTGCGGCGGTGGTTCGTCTCGCTTCGCGCCTACTCCTTCACTGCCTCTCTCGTGCCCGTGGCCCTCGCGCTCGCGCTTGCCATGGGCCGTTCGGCCGGTGACGGTATCGCATGGTGGACACTTCCGCTCTTCACCCTCTCGGCCCTGCTGTTCCACGCCGGGACCAATGTGCTCAACGACTACTACGACTTCGTGCACGGCGTGGACACGGAGGATGACGACGACCCGACCCATGCCATCACGCAGGGGGTGGTGACCCCGCGCTTCATGCGGATCTCCGGGCACCTGTACTTCCTCCTGGGCGTTGCGGTGGGTCTGCCCATCGGGCTCCTGCGG
>JAAAOH010000371.1 GCA_009908925.1 Spirochaetota bacterium
GACCCTCTTCGCCCATCTCGAGGAGGGCGAGCTCTACTATCCCGAGGAGTTCTACACCGACCAGGATCCCGCCCTCCGCATTGCCGAGGTCATCCGGGAGAAGGCGATCGCCGAGCTCAAGCAGGAAATCCCGCACGCGCTCTTCGTCGACATCGCGGATATGGAGATGCGCGTGCCACCTTCGGGCGGCGGCCGCCGGGAGGCGAAAGACGACGAGGCTGCCGGGGAGCTCTGGGTGCGCGCCTTCGTGACCGTGGAGCGCGACTCCCAGAAGGGCATCGTCATCGGCCGCGGCGGCGAGCGGATCCGCCGTGTGCGCATCGATGCGGAAGCTGAGCTCGCAGAGATCTTCCCCTACCGCGTCTCACTGGACCTGCGGGTGAAGGTGCAGCCGAAGTGGCGCACCAACGAGAGCGTGCTGAATCGTCTGCTGCGTTGACCGCCGCACGGCGGCGGTATAGATTTGAGGCATCATGGTCAAACTCAAGATTGGCGCTTCAATACTCGATGCGAACTTCCTGCATCTGAAAGAGCAGATCGATGCGGTGGTGGGCGATGTCGACGAGATCCACCTGGACGTGATGGACGGCGTGTTCGTGGACAACATCTCCTTCGGCCCCTCGATCATCTCCCAGGTGAGAGCGGCCTATCCCGAGGCCTTCCTCGACACACATCTCATGATCAGCCGACCCGACGCAATGTGGCGGCACTTCCAGACTGCCGGCAGCGACGTGGTCACCTTCCACTACGAGATGACCCCGCACACCTACATCATCTGCAAGGAGATGCACGATGCGGGCATACAGGCGGGGGTCTCGGTCACACCTGCAACCGACGTTGCGGTTCTCGAGCCCGTCACCGAGTACATCGACCGGGTCCTCACCCTCACCGTGGAGCCCGGCTTCGGCGGGCAGGCGTTCATTCCGGCGATGCTCAGGAAGATCGAGAGGGCCCGCAAGCTGTTCGGAGATGACGTCGACATCCAGGTGGACGGTGGCATAAAGAACACCACCATCGTCGACGCCAAGAATGCCGGGGCCAACGTGTTCGTGCTGGGAAGCTACTTCTTCAAGGCCGAGGACCCGCGCGAGCGCGTGCTCGAGATCAGGGACCTCCTCGGGGCGTAAGGCAGCAGCTACGACCGCGCCGCCGGTTTCATTTCCGAGAGCTCACCATCTGCGCGTGCCACGATGACGTGCGGATTGCATCGCGTGAACAGCCCGTTTTCCACGACGCCGGGAATTGCGTTGATCTCCGCCTCCATTGCCACCGGATCGAAGGGCCGCTCGAACGCCACGTCGAGAATCATGTGTCCGCCGTCGGTAATGACGGCTCCCATCTTGCGCTGAGCGAGGCGAAGCTGCGGCCTGCCGCCGAGCCGCTGGATGGCACGGGAGGCGGTCAGGCGGGCCTCCCGCACGATCTCGACCGCGATCGGAAAGCCGATCCCGAGATTCTCGACGAGCTTGCCCTCGTCGCACACGATCACCACCCGCCGCGCGGCATGGGCGACGATCTTCTCCATCAGGAGCGCCCCACCGCCGCCTTTCGTCAGGTTCCGCTGCGGGTCGACCTCGTCGGCCCCGTCAACGACAATGTCGAGCTCGCCGTCAACGGTCGGATCATCGAGATCGAAGACGCCGATCCCGGCCGCCCGCGCTTCGAGGAGGCTCTGACTGCTCGTCGACACGCCGCGAATGTCGGAGATATCACCGTCTGCAATGAGCTCGCCGAGACGGCGTATGAAATGAACGGCGGTGCTTCCGGTGCCGAGCCCGACCCGCATTCCGCTGTCGATGAACCGCTCGGCCGCGTACTCGCCGACCGCCTTCTTGTGCTCGCTCATGTCGGAAGACATCACCTGCTCCTCAGTAATTCTCGAGTATCCGAAGCACCCGATCGCGACCGATCGTCTGCATGAACCCTGCGAGACGCGGGCCCTTCTCCTTGCCGATAAGCACCCGATACATAAGACTGAAAAAATCTTTGGAGGCGAGGCCGTGCGCCTGCGCGATCTCATAGAGCGCCTGCTCGAGCTCCTTCTCTCCGCGGCTATCGAAGTTCGCCTCGACCTCGACGCGCACATCGCGCAACGCCGCCCGTTCCTCCTCGCCGACCGGCTCAGGCTCCTCCGTCCCCGTGCGAAGCGTGAATCGGAACTCTTCCGGCGCGAAGTTCTCTATCCAGGCCCATGCGCATTGCGCGCGGCGGCGCATCCGCCGCCGGCTTTCCTCATCTGCATCCTCCGTCCCCGGGAAGGCGGCAAGGGCCTGGTCGATGTCGCCGGCGGATATGAGGAGCAGGTTGCACAGGTGACGGAAGGGAACCTGCAGCGGCATGCGCTCGGGTACATCGCCGACCTGGGAGAGCTCGTAGATGCGCGATTCCTTGGCCCGCTTCTTCTCGCCGACCTCCTGCGCACCGAAGTAGACCCGCTCGGTCTTGTCGTAGTCCTCGTAGATTTTTATAACGTCGAGATCGAAGGAGATGGAAAACTCGGCATTCGGCCGAGTGCCGGCAAAGAGATGGCGAACCACCTCCGGCTGGTAGATTTCGAGCACCTCGGCGAGCCCGACCACCTCGCCTGTCGATGACGATATCTTTCCGCCGCGACCCTTTACACCGATGAAGTCGTACTGAAAGGAGGTTGGCGGCTCCACACCGTAGACTTCCCGCGCGATGAGCGCGCCGGTATCGAATGACCCGCCCTCGGAGTGATGGTCCTTTCCGGCAGGCTCGAAGTCGACGCCTTCCTCCGCCCAGCGCATGGGCCAGTCCACACGCCACAGCAGCTTCACGGCGGCGGTCTCGCGCAGATCGACCGTTTCTTCCTTACCGCTCTCATCGCACCGGTAGGTCAGACCGTACTCGCCATCCCACCCGAGCACCGTCGTGGTGTCCTTGTTGGTGAAGTTGCTGAAAACCGTTACGGGCCACCACGCTTCGGGCAACGGCTGGGTGCGATGCCGGTTGAGTAGCTCGCGGATGGTCTCGCGGTGTTCGAGCGCGCGGCGGATGCCCTCCGCATAGCGGGATGCCCGGTAGCGTTCTGCCTGGTAGATGTACTCCGGTTCCACGCCGACGTCGGGCAGCAGGGCTTCGAGTGCCGCCTCGTTGGCCCGCGCGAAGCTCTCGTGCTCGCCGGCCGGATCCGGGATGAGGGTGATGGGGTGGCGCAGGTACTGCTCGTAGGCTGCGGGGTCCGGGAGGTTCTTCGGAACCTTGCGGAAGACATCGTAGTCGTCCCAGGAATAGATGAAGCGCGCCGGGTGCCCCTTCTGTCGAAGTGCGCGCACGACGAGCTCGACGGAGATAATCTCGCGGAAGTTGCCGATGTGGACCGTGCCCGAGGGCGTAATACCGGAGGCGCAGGTGTAGTGGTCTTTCACCGTCCCGTCTGCGCGCTCGGCGCCCAGTTGTCCCTTCTCGCGTACGATTCTGTCGGCGTGGATATCGGCCCAGTGCACCGACTGTGCCGCTTTGTTCGATTGACTCATGAGACGTCCGATTATAGCGGCGCACCGGACGGCTTTCAACACGGGGAGGCGGTCGTCGCGGGGCCTGCGGGGCCGGAGCAGCGGTGTCGCCGGGGCCTGCGCAGCAGTTGCCGGTCAAGCCGAACTGTACTTCACGCCGATAAGAGCACTATGAACGGACTGTCTCTGCGCCTCGTGGCGCTTCTGCTTGTTCTCTGCGCGGTCGGTGCGTGGGGAGCGGATTTCGAGCGGGAAGGTATCGCATCCTGGTACGGCGGGAAGTTTCACGGCCGCCTGACTGCCAACGGCGAGCGCTTTGACGCGAACAAGCTGACCGCGGCACACAAAACGCTGCCGTTCGGGACCGTTGTCAAGGTTACAAACACCGATAACGGGAGAACCGTCACGGTGCGCATCAACGACCGCGGCCCCTTCGTCGAGAACCGCATCATCGACCTGTCCCGCGGCGCTGCGGAGCAACTCGAGATGACGGGCACCGGCGTGGCGCAGGTGCGACTGGAGATCATCCATCCCGGCGAGGTCGATCCGGGCACGCGCGTCATCCAGATCGGCTCGTTCTCCATGCCGGATAATGCCGACGCGGTCGCCACCCGCCTTGCCGACGCAGGATTCGATCCGCAGATCGAAGAGGCCGACGGCGGCATCTTCCGGGTAACGCTCGTCGATGTGCCCGAGGAGGAGCTCGACGACTATCGAAGCCGGCTGAGCCGTCTCGGCTACTCGCACGTCCTCGTGCGCCGCCGCTGAGCGCGGACGGCACCCCGGCCGCCTCTGCCGCTACACCGACACCCACTCATAGACGACGGGTGAGCCGCCGCCGGTGAGGCCCGGGCCGACCGGCCCGCGGCCTGTCGTTTCTGCGCCGTCGGCAGCTGCGGCGGGGCGCTTTTTCGGCAGCTGCCCGATGGGACACTTCGTACAGCTCGTCCCGCAGGCGGGGCCGACACTCTCCTCGCAGGCCCGCACGTCTCCCCGATTCATCCAGAACTCCAGTGCAAGCTCGACGTCTTTCCGGCCGAGGGAAAGCTCGGCGGCCAGCTGCGATGCAGTGGCCGCCTGAAGTGATTTCAATCCGCGCTTCACTCTTGCCAGAATCATGTGCCTCTCTCGATGACGGCGGGCCTGAAGACCGTACGCCCCAGTATCCACAGCGTAGCCGCGAAGACCACCAGAAGGCTCACGGCGACCGTGACCGCGCCGACCTGAGGCCCGGTGGCGAACTGATAGTAGAGCGTCGCCCCCGACCATGCCACGACCGTGGTGTAGGCCGCAAGCAGCCAGCCGAGGCCCTGACCCATTTCGCGGATAGCCGCTGCGAGGGCCGCGACACAGGGGAAGTACAGCAGGACAAACAGCAGATACGCGTAGGCAGCCTGCGGGGAGAACTGAGTCCTCAGGCGCTCGAAGAGCGTCGCGTCGGTGCCGAGCTCCTCGCCGATGGCGTCCGGGTCGTCGGAAACCATACCGGTGCCCAACGGATCGGCAAGGCCTGCCCCCGCGCCTGCAAAGGCTGCGGGAATGGAGCGGAACGCCTCCGTTATGCCGCCCAGGAAGTCAACGCCGCCCGCGCCGGGCTCGGCGTCCGCCTGTCCGTAGAGCGAGTTGAGCGTCCCCACCACCGCTTCCTTGGCGAAGAGCCCGCTGAAAAGCCCGACGGTTGCGGCCCAGTTGTCTTCCTCGACGCCCATGGGCGTGAACACCGGCGTAATCGCGCGCCCGACCGAGGAAAGCACAGAGCTCTGGGCATCCTCGTTGCCGACCGTGCCGTCGGTTCCCATGCTGTTCATGAACGCCAGCACCGTCACGATGAGGGTGATGGTCACACCGGCTCGCTTGACGAACGCGCTCAGGCGGTGCCAGGCCTGCGAGAGCACGAAGCGCAGGCGAGGCGCATGGTAGGGCGGGAGCTCCATGACGAAGTGCGAGACCTCGCCGCGGAAGAGCGTATGTTTGAGCAGGAATCCCGTGCCGATCGCGACCACGATCCCGATCACGTAGAGGGAGAACACGACGCTGCCCGCCCCGCCTGCGAAGAACGCAGCTGCAAAGAGCGCATACACGGGAAGCCGCGCACCACAGGACATGAACGGCGACATGAAGGCCGTCATGAAGCGGTCCCGCCGGGTCTGCAGAGTACGCGTGGCCATGATCGCCGGCACGGTACAGCCGAACCCGACCATCATCGGAACGAAAGATTTGCCCGGCAGGCCGATCCAGCGCATCATCCTGTCCATGACGTAGGCTGCGCGTGCCATATAGCCGGAGTCTTCGAGAACCGCGAGGGTCGCAAACATCGCGAAGAGGATGGGCACGAAGGTAGCCACCGTCTGGAGGCCCGAGCCGACCCCGCCCGCGAGAAGCGCTACAAGCCACGGCGGGGAGCCGACGGCCGCGAGTCCGGCACCGAACCCGTCCACGAAGATGGTCCCGAAGAGAATGTCGAAGAAGTCGATGAATGCGCCGCCCACATACATCGTGAACCAGAATACGAGGTACATGACGCCGAAGAAGATCGGAAGCGCGAGGATTCTGTTGAGGACCACACGGTCGACCCGCTCGGTGAGCGATTCACGCGTGAGCTGCTCGCGCGTGACGTGACGCGAGAGCCCGTGGATGAACCCGTACTTCGCATCTGCCAGTGCGACGTCGATATCGTCGCCGAGGCGCTCCTGCACCCCGCCTACGAGGGTGTCGAGCTCGTCCTCTCCCATCCCCGAGGTCTCGAGAAAGCGCCGTCTGATCCACGGGTCACTGTCGAGCACCGAAAGTGCCGTCCACCGCGGGGTGGCGCCGATGAGCGCCGAAAGGGTCTCCACCCGCGGGCCGAGCTCCGCAATGCCGGCCTCGATCGCATCGGGATAGCTGATCTCCACCTGCGAGGCGGCCGCGCTGCCGGCAAATCCGGCCACTGCCGCCTTCACCCGGGAGATGTCGCCGGCTCGCGTGCCCACCGCCGCAACGACGGGGCACTGCAGGTGCTCGGAGAGATGCTCGACGTCGATGGAGATGCCGCTTTCCTCGGCAACGTCCATCATGTTCAGTACCACGAGAACGGGGATGCGCATCTCGATGAGCTGGAGGGTGAGAAAGAGGTTGCGCTGGATGTTCGAGGCATCCACCACGTCGATGACGAGATCCGGCTCGCCGGAGAGCAGGTAGTCCCGCGCGATGGCCTCGTCCTCGGAGCTTGCCGAAAGGGAGTAGATGCCCGGAAGGTCGACCACGCGGATCGCTTCCGATTCCTCAACTGTGCTCGGCTCCTGGAGTGTCGCGGTGCTGGTCGCGCCGGTTGTGTGGCTTGAACCGGCGGCGAACGGCTTCACGAGCAGCTCACCGAGCCCTTTCGGGGTGAAGCTTCCTTCTTTGCGCTCCACGGTGACCCCCGGCCAGTTTCCGATGCGCTGGCGTCCGCCGGTGAGGCCGTTGAATATGGTTGTTTTCCCGCTATTGGGGTTACCGACAATGGCTACGGTTGCACTCATCTCGCCTCTCCTCCTCGTCTGCCGTGGCGTCGAAGGTGACGCCGGTCCCGGCGGCCGTGTCTGCCGCTGAACCCGTAATCTTCATGCTTGCCCTCGAGATACTCGAGCACGAGGGCGTCGGCTTCGTCTCCTCTCAGTGACAGACCGAAACCGCGAACGGTCACATGAACCGGATCGCCGAGCGGGGCGATGCGCTCGACAACGAGCGGTGTGCCTCGTGTCAGCCCCATCGACAACAGCTTCGATCGATAGGATCGGTGGGTATCTCGAATGCCGGTCACGCGGGCCATATTCCCGACCGACAGCTCTCGCAGTCGTACCTGCGCCATACGTTCCTCCTCGCCCGGCCGCCGCGTGAGCGTCCAGGGATGGGCCTGTTGTTAGTGTGATCTAACTTTAAGCGCATAAGTAAACTTTGTCAAGGGTATCGTGATATATTAGCTAAGCTTTACACGCGCCGCCGTCACCCCGCCGGCGGCGATCTGTCCGAGAAGAACTCCAGAACCGCGTTATCAACCGTCCTGCGGCGGGATTTGATGATTGCGTGCCCCGCCGCCGGGAGAATCCGCGCCTCTCCGCAGGGTGCCAGGGTCGCAGCGTGCTCGATTGCCTCGGGCGAGAACAGGCGGTCGGCGGCTCCTGCGAGGAACAGCGCAGGTACCTGCACGTTCGGCAGGCGGTCAGTCAGGTCAGTGTGCGCGACCTCCCGCACCGTGATCGTAAAGTCCCAGGGGTAGTCCGTCGTCCCCTGCAGTTCGGGAAACAACCACGCGATGGTTCCATAGACACGCGACGTGAGCCCGGTATAGCTCAAGGCGACGATCTCTCGATGCACGCGGCGCCATTTCAACTCCTCGGCGTCTGTCTGCCACCGCGCGGCGGCCTCACGACCATTGTCGCTCATGCGCGGCCCTGCGGCGACCACCACCAGCCGGCGCAGCGGCCCCCGCGATTCGGCGGCAGCCGCCAGCGCGAACATTCCGCCGGCACCGATCCCGAGGAGATCCAACCCGTCGGCGCCGGTGAGCTCGGCGATCTCCGTGAGGCCATCAATGTAATGGTCACGAATGTCGTTGAAGCTGTAGTCGAACGGCATCTCGATCGGTCGCTCGAGCAGATACACCGTCCTGCCTGCTTCCGTATAGCGCTCGTAGGAGTTGATCATCCCCTGAAGCACGAGGCCGTCGGCGGCACGGTGCTCGACGCGAAAGCCGTCGAACACCACGAGAGGGGTGCCTCCGTAGCCGATCTTGGCGAAGGGAAGGCCGCAGTCGAGCATGCCGGATCGGGCGGTCGGTGATGCCATAGGTGAGCTGAAGGTACCGACGCCGCCTCTCGGGGGCAACCCGTCACTTGACCGTCCGAAAGCTCAAGTCGTATGATATGGCCCGCAGCGCAGTCATTCCCCGGGCCCATAGCTCAGTTGGTTAGAGCAGCGGACTCATAATCCGTGGGTCGAAGGTTCAAGTCCTTCTGGGCCCAGTCACCGGCCGCAGCATGAGGAAGGCTACTACCACGCCCACCGCCGAGAGGCCGATCACGAAAACAAACATCGGACTGTAGGAGTTGAACCTCCCGTAGAGCGCGCTGAAGGCACTTCCGCCGACGAGCGCCCCCACCCCGTATGCGGTGTACATGATGCCGTAGTTGCGCGCGTAGTGGTACGGGCCGAAGAGCCGTGTCGTAGCCGCCGGTGCAATCGCGAGCCACCCTCCGAGCATCAGCCAGAAAATGCCGAACCCGATGAAGAACGGCAGCGGAACCCCCGGTGCCGCGAGAAGTGATACCCCGGCTCCGATTGCGATGAGGCCATAGGACAGCACCACCGTCGCCCGGGATCCGAGCGCATCATGCACGGCTCCGAAGATCGGCCGCCCGACGCCGTTCAGGACACCGAGCGCCGAGACCGCCACCGCCGCGCCTGATGCGGAAAGACCCGCAACCTGACGGCCGAAGGGCGCGGTCATGCCGATAGCCGTCAACCCCGCGAGTGTACCGATAGCGTAGCAGATCCACAGGCCGTAGAAGCTCCGCGTTGCGAGCATCTCGCGCGGGGAAAGTTCACGCGGCGTCACCGTCACCCCCGGCACCGCCTCGGCCTCGGCCTCCTCTGGATCGGGGGCGCTGACCGCCTCGGGACCACGACGAAAGAAAACGGTCAGACCGGCTATGACGACGATGAAGCCCGCACCGAGCACGATCATCGCACTCTGCACGCCGAAGCGATTGATCAGGATCTCGGCAAGCGGCGCGGTGACGAACGGAGATACCCCGAAACCGGCGAGCGTCAGCCCCATCGCGAGCCCCCGCCTGTCGGGAAACCAGCTTCCCACGACCGACAGCGGTACGCCGTAGCCGAAGCCGACGCCCGCGCCGCCGATGATTCCGTATGTGACGACCAGGGGTAGGAACCCGTTGATGAAGCCGGCACTCATCCATCCGGCGCCCACGAGCACGCCACCGAGGAGCAGCGTCACCCGGGGGCCGATGTGAGCTATCAACGCACCTGCGAGGGGCATCGAGAAGGCGAACGCCCCGAGGAAGACCGAGTACGGCAGGCCGCTCTGTGCGGCGGTAATGCCGAGGGCCGCCTCGAGCGGTTCCCGAAAGACGGACCACGAGTACACGGTTCCGAGACAGGCATTCACCACGATCCCGATAACAACGAGGTCCCAGCGTTTGTTCAGGCGAGGATCTGCGTGCATTCCGCTACTATTGCTACCACAGGCGTTTTTGCCAACCCGTCGGCAGCGGTTCTACGGAACATCCACCGGTATAACGTGAGTATCCGACCCCGCGCGGAAAACGAGCGAACCGGAGCGGCGATTACCCGCCGCCACCGGCTCTTCCGCGGTTCTCCATTCAGCCGAGTCCCCGTGTGGTGACACCACGACGAGCGAATAGGAAGGATCGAGCTCGAGGCGCTTCAGGGTCGACAGTGTGAGCCCGCCACCGGCGACGGCGGTCCGCCCGGTATCGAGATTGGTGATGTATGCGCCCCCGGTGACGAACGCGAGGGTGAGATCCTCCGACCTCGTTCTGCGTGGTGGTACGTCGATTCTTCGATCCTCGACGGGGGCGAAGATATGAATCTGTGTACCCTGCAGCGCGTTGGCCGCGTACCAGGTCCGCATGTGTATGAACGCCGCGTCAGCCGATTCGAAGCTCAGCGACCTGTCCGACAGGTTCTCGACACGTACCTGCACTCGAAAGGCGTCGCCGTCCGGTATGCGTACGCGAACAACGGAATCCGATCGCAGGCTTGAACTCCGATACTCCGGTAGTGTGGACTGCGGCACAGTGGCGCAGCCTGCAACTGTAAACGCCGTCAGTGCGATGAACGCCATAAATCTTCCTGAAGCTCTCATGGGACCCTCCCCGCCCGTGTGACCTCCCAAGTTTCTCCCGACCCGGCCATGCCGTCAATAGTATTGACCGAACATGACTACCGGAATTATTATGCCGCCACGTTCTTTAAGTATAAGGAGGGAACATGAGTCGTCTTAATGACAGCCGATTCAAGGGAGTCGCACTGCTGCTCGCAGCGGTTCTGCTCGTCGGTGTACTGCTACTTGCAGGCTGCGCGCCCCAGGAGGAAGAGGAGGAAGCAGCGCAGGAAGAGGAGGCACAGGTAGAGCGCGACACGCTCACCATCGCCATCGGCGCTGAGCCCGAGTCACTCGACCCGGTTCGGATGACGTCGGCACCGGCGGCCACCGTCGGAGAGCATGTGGTCGAGCGCCTGATCTACATGGAAGAGGACGGATCTCTGACCCCGATGCTTGCCACGGGATGGGATTCGAATGATGAAGGCACCGTATGGACGTTCGACATCCGCGAGGGTGTTGAGTTCCATGACGGTGAGCCGCTGAACGCGGAGGCGGTGGCAACCAATCTGCGCCGGTTCGTGAATCCGGACGTTGGTGCGGCCTATGCCTTCCTGCTCGGTACGGTCGAGGAGATCGAGGCGGTAAGCGAGTACGAGCTGCAGCTCAGCCTGTCTCAGCCCTTCGCGCCGATTCTCTCTCACCTCTCGCACAGCTTCATCGGTATCGTGAGCCCCGCTCAGCTCGAGGGCCTCGCGCCGGAGGACACGATCGAGATCCCGGTCGGCACCGGCCCCTACGAGATGGTCGACTGGAGCCGTGGTGACAGCATCTCACTCGAGGTCAATGAGGACTTCTACGGCGACACGCCGGATATACCGAATGTTCGCTTCGAGTTCATTCCCGAGTCTTCGGCGCAGATTGTCGCGCTCGAGACCGGAGAGGTCGACGCGATGATGCGTGTACCCCCGCAGGAAGTCGAGCGGCTCGAAGGCGACCCGAACATCGAGGTCGTCCGTGAGTCGAGTGTTCGCACGATCTACATCGGCTTCAACAATCAGCAGGAGCCCTTCAACGATCCACTCGTGCGACGCGCGCTCAACCACGCGGTGAACAAGGAAGAGATCGTCAACGGACTCTTCGAGGGATTCACCGTGGCGGATGCGCCGGTGGTTCCGGCTGTGTTCGGCCACGAATCGGTCGGCCCCTACGAGTACGACCCCGAGCGGGCTCAGGAGCTGCTTGCCGAAGCCGGCTATCCCGACGGGTTCGAAATGACAATCCACCATCCCACCGGTCGCTATCCCCTTGATGCAACGGTGGCGGAGGTCGTCCAGGACCAGCTGTCGGACGTCGGCATCGACGTTACGCTCGAGACCCGCGAGTGGTCGAGCTATCTCGACTTCACGAGCCAGCCCCCCGACCAGGCCGAATACGACGCGTTCATGCTCGGCTGGGGTACGGTTACCCTGGATGCCGACTACGGCCTCTACGCGCTACTTCACAGCAGACAGTGGAACCCGAACGGCAACAACCGCGGTTTCTACAGAAACGATGAGGTCGACTCACTGCTCGACGAGGCGCGCGTGACCACCGATCAGGCCGCCCGCGAAGAGCTCTACGCCGAGGCAATCGAGCTTATCTGGAACGATGCACCCTGGATCTTTCTCTACAACCAGGGCCAGATCAACGCCAACCGCACCTATGTGGAAGGCCTGATTCATCATCCGCTCGAGAACCTGAGCGCGTGGGACGCCTCGTTCAGCGAGTAACACTTGGTCTTTCCTGCCGCCCCTTCGGGGGCGGCAGGCTATTTCAGGAAAAAGGCGCCACGTATGTATCAGTACATCCTGCGACGGCTTCTGCTCACCATTCCGGTCGTTATCGGCGTTTCCGTCATCGTATTCGGCATCATTCGACTCCTGCCCGGCGATCCCGCGCGGGCGCTTGCAGGTGTACAGGCGACACCCGAGTACATCGAGCAGGTCCGCGAGCGCTACGGCCTCGACGAGCCGGTTTACGTGCAGTACTGGAACTTCGTATCGGGAGCAATCCAGGGAGACCTGGGCAGATCCACCTTCAGCAACAGACCCGTGACCACGGAAATCGGTGAACGCTTTCCGCGAACACTCCTTCTGGCGAGCGTATCGCTCGCGATCGCAACCGTCCTCGGAGTGTCGGCGGGAATCGTTTCCGCGACGCGGCGGAACTCCGTCTTCGACAACGCGAGCATGTTTGCCGCCCTCGTAGGTGTGGCCGCACCCGTTTTCTGGCTCGCGCTCATGCTCCAGCTGCTGTTTTCAGTGCAATTACGCTGGTTACCACCAACCGGTATGGGCTCGATACGCCATATCATTCTTCCGAGCATTACGCTCGGCCTCGCGAGCGCGGCATTGATGGCGCGCATTACCCGCTCGAGTATGCTCGATGTACTGCGGCAGGATTTCATCACCACCGCACGTGCAAAGGGCCTCGCCGAACGCGTGGTCGTGTACAAGCATGCGCTGAAGAACGCCCTCATTCCGGTGGTCACCGTCCTCGGCCTCCAGTTCGGCATACTGCTCGGCGGCGCAGTACTCACGGAGACCGTGTTCGCCTGGCCCGGGGTGGGACGCCTGCTCGTGGACTCGATCCTGAGGCGGGACTACCCCGTCGTACAGGGGACGGTCATGCTGCTCGCGTTTCTCTTTGTAATCATCAATCTCGTGGTGGACATTATCTACGCCTTCCTCGACCCGCGTATTCACTACCAGGGTCAGGACGAGGCATAACGGGGGACGGATATGAGCGAGGCTCAGATACCTCAGCGCGGAGCAGCGGCACAGTACGAACCCGCCGTCGAAGGCGAGGGGGGCGAGTCCCCGTCGGGGGAACAGGAGCGCCGAAAGCGCCAGAGTGAGATTCGTGCCGTCCTTCGCCATCTCGTGCGAAACAGGGGTGCGGTTGTCGGACTGGTCATCATCGGGTCCTTTATCGCGGCAGCCCTTCTGGCCCCCATCATTGCGACCCACAGCCCCACCGATACCGCCGTCGTCGACCGTCTCCAACCCGCCGACGCCGAACACTGGCTCGGAACCGACGAGCTCGGCCGCGACCTCTTCAGCCGCATGCTCTACGGCGGTCGCATCTCGCTCAATATCGGTATCATCTCCGTCGCCATCGGCATTCTCATCGGTGTCCCCATCGGTGCGGTGAGCGGCTACTACGGTGGCCGCCTCGACATCATCACGCAGCGATTCATAGATATCATGATCGCGTTTCCGGGCATCCTCCTCGCCATCGTCGTGGTGACGGTGCTCGGCGTCGGCGTGACCAACGTGATGATTGCGACCGGTATCGCCAGTGTTCCGATATACGCCCGTCTCGTACGCGGGTCGGTGCTTGCGGCGAAGGAGCAGAGCTACGTTGCTGCGGCCCGGGCTGCGGGCATCGGGGACCTGAGCATCATCTTCAGGCACATTCTGCCCAACAGCCTCGCGCCGGTCATCGTCCAGAGCACCTTCCAGATCGCGACCTCGATACTGTGGGCGGCCGGACTCGGCTTCCTCGGACTCGGCGCCCAGGCGCCCACGCCCGAATGGGGCGCGATTCTCTCCAACGGTCGGGAGTACATCCGCACCGCGCATCACCTGACGACCTACC
Source organism: Spirochaetota bacterium (assembly GCA_009908925.1). Taxonomy (GTDB): domain Bacteria; phylum Spirochaetota; class Spirochaetia; order DSM-27196; family PWMO01; genus JAAAOH01. Next base: position 13,948 of record JAAAOH010000371.1, read on the forward strand.
CCGGCCTGGCCATTCTGTTGATGGTGCTGGGCTTCAACCTCGTCGGTGACGGCCTTCGCGACGCACTCGACCCGAAGACGCGGTAACCCTCGGGAAAGGAACGAACGAGTTTATGGAATCGCTGCTGGAAATTCGAAATCTTCGCACCAGTTTCAGAACCGAGGACGGATACGTCCGCGCCGTGGACGATGTTTCGCTGCAAATCCGCAAGGGCGAGGTCGTCGGCGTCGTCGGCGAGAGCGGATGCGGGAAGACGGTCACCTCACTGAGTATCCTCCAGCTCCTGCCCTCCCCTCCCGCATCCATCGACGGCGGTGAGATCATCTTCGAGGGCCGGGATCTGCTTCAGGTCTCCCCCGACGAGTTGCGACGTATTCGGGGAAACGAGATCGCCATGATCTTTCAGGAGCCGATGACCAGCCTCAACCCGGTATTCACCATCGGGAACCAGCTGATGGAGGCGATCTCCCTGCACCAGCACCTCGACGGCAAGGAGCTCCGAGACCGCGCAATCGAGATGCTGCGGGTCGTGGGCATTCCCCGGGCAGACGAGGTCATCGACGAATATCCCCACCGCTTCTCCGGCGGCATGCGTCAGCGGGCAATGATCGCGATGGCACTGAGCTGCAACCCGAAGCTCCTCATCGCCGACGAGCCGACCACCGCCCTCGACGTGACCATTCAGGCGCAGATTCTCGAGCTCATGCAGGGACTAAAAGAGAAGATCAACACCGCGGTCCTCTTCATCACCCACGATCTGAGCGTCATCGCCGAGATGGCGGATCGTGTCATCGTGATGTACGCCGGCAAGGTGGTCGAGGAGGCCGACGTTGAAACCCTGTTTCACGAACCTCAACATCCCTATACGCAGGGACTCATCGGAAGCAGGCCGTCGGTGGAAACGGAGCGCGATCGCCTTGTCTATATTCCCGGCAACGTGCCGAATCCACTGGACATGCCCGGCGGCTGCCCCTTCCACCCGCGGTGTCCGCATGCGATGAAGGTATGCAGCGGTGAAATGCCTCCCGAACACAAGCTGGAAGGCGGCCAGATGGTGCGTTGCTGGCTGCACGAGAATCTCAGCCCCGAGCAGGCGCGCCCGCTTCGCCCTGCCGCTGAAGGGGCCGCCGCGACCGCCGACGAGGATGCCACATGAATCGAACATCCGTGACCGAGCCCACACCCCTCGACACCCAGGACCGCAAACCGGTCATTTCACTTCGGAACCTGAAGAAACACTTTCCGATCCGTACCGGTGTATTCAGCCGCGTCGCCGGACACGTAAAGGCGGTAGACGGGGTCTCTTTCGATATCTACCCGGGAGAGACCTTCGGCCTCGTGGGAGAAAGCGGCTGCGGGAAGAGTACGACCGGGCAGGTCATTCTCAGGCTTCTGCCCGCGACCGGAGGGTCGGTGCATTACCGCGGAGAGGACGTGTACGCAGCCTCCGGTGAGCGGATGCGGGCGCTGCGCAAGGAGATGCAGATCGTCTTCCAGGACCCCTACAGCGCGCTCAACCCGCGGATGACCGTCGGAGCGGCAATCCGGGAGATTCTCGGCGTCCACGGCATCGCCACCGGCGCGGCCGCACAACACCGGGTGGAACAGGTCCTGAGCCGCTGCGGGCTTCAGCCCTATCACTCCGACCGCTACCCGCACGAGTTCTCCGGCGGCCAGCGGCAACGGGTCGTCATAGCCCGGGCCCTCGCACTCGATCCGAACTTCATCGTCGCCGACGAGCCCATCTCCGCCCTCGATGTGAGCATCCAGAGTCAGATCATCAACCTGCTCGAAGACCTGCAGGAGGAGTTCGACCTCACCTATCTCTTCGTGAGTCACGACCTGAGTGTCGTGAAGCACATCGCCGACAGGGTCGGGGTGATGTATCTCGGAAAGCTCGTAGAGGTTGCCGAGAAAAAGGCGTTCTACGAAAAACCGCTTCATCCCTACAGCGAGGCCCTGCTCTCGGCAGTGCCGGTAAGCGACCCGAGTCACAAGAAAGAGCGCATCATTCTCAAAGGGGATGTACCGAGCCCATCGAATCCGCCGTCAGGCTGCCCCTTCCACACCAGGTGTCCGTATGTCATGGACGTCTGCAGGAAGGTCGTCCCGCAACTGCTTCCCACCGAGACCGGGCACTACGCCGCCTGCCATCTCGTGCATCCGCCGGAGAAGAGTATCGCCGCGGCGAAGGCGGCGGGCGATGAGACCGGGGGCGTCGTGGATACCGAGTCGCAGGAGAGCTCGAATGCCCCGGTTTCGTAAAGAGAACGCCGAGTACGCTGCCGGCCTCAGACGCCCGGAAATCGTGTGGCACGAGGCCTCAGGCCGCGCGCCGGGAGGCCCCGGCGGTCGACGATCGCGGCGTGCGCGGGACGGGGGCACGGGAGCCGGCACGGGCGCCGGCGGGCACAAAGGCCTCGGCCGGGATGCCGAACACCGCTGGTCCCTCCTCGACATCGGCGCCATGATACTGGCAGCGCTGCAGGTAATACTTCCCTTCGTGCTCATCCTTCTCGCGGCCGTCGCGGCGGCGTACGGCCTCTTCATGCTGGCATTCGGACC
>JAAAOH010000163.1 GCA_009908925.1 Spirochaetota bacterium
CGAGATCGGCAGGGAGCTCTCGGCGAAACAGGAAGTGAAACGCCACGTCATCCGCGAGACGTACGCCGCGGAGATCGAGAGGCTTTTCGAGTAGCGCTGGTCGGCGCTCGCTCCGGCCCGGGAGCCGGGGACCGGCGGTGGGTGTCGGATTGGGGCTCCGCCCGGGCCCGTGACCGCGTGCGCGGACCTATCCCTTGAGAAAGGTTCCGGCCTGGAGCTCCGCGAACGCGGTGCGCAGCTCCTCGTCGGTGTTCATCACGATCGGGCCGTGCCATGCGACCGGTTCGCCGAGCGGATGCCCGGTCACGAGCAGGAATCGCGCCGGCGACTCCGCGGTGCGCACCGAAATCCCATCACCATCTTCCCAGAGCACCAGACTGTAGTTGCCGTAGAGGCTATCGTCTTCGGGGTCGAAGCGGGCAGCACCGGCAATGACATACGCGAGCGCGCTGTGCCCGCGCGGCACGGCATGGGCAAAAGTCGTCCCGGCCGGCATCGAGACATCGTAATACCCGGGGGCGATGACAACGTTCTCCACCGGGCCGGAAACGCCGCCGATCTCCCCACACACTACCTTCGCAGTCACGCCGTTCTCGAGCTCGGCGACGGGAATCTCAGCGTCGGCGAACTCTTGATAGCGCGGCGGCATCATTTTGCTGTCGGCGGGGAGGTTCGCCCAGAGCTGAAAGCCGCCCATCCGGCCGGCTTTGTCAGGCTTCGGCATCTCCTGATGAACGATGCCGCGCCCTGCCGTCATCCACTGCACCCCGCCGGGATGGATCGCGCCTGCGTTTCCGATCGAGTCGGCGTGCTCTACCGAGCCCTCCAGCATATAGGTGATGGTCTCGAGCCCCCGATGCGGATGCCAGGGGAAGCCCTGTATGAAATGCTCGGGCCGGTCGTTTCTGAAGTCGTCGAGCAGCAGAAACGGATCGGTTTCCTCGGTATTATGGAAGCCGAATGCGCGGCGCAGGTGCACACCTGCCCCTTCCATGGTGGGGGTACTCTTCGATACCGTGCGGATGCGACGGGCGCACATGGGTCGCTCCTTGCGCGGGATCACGGAATCTCGCGGAGTGTTTCTGATGTATGGAGTCAGGCTACCATGTGTCCGCGGCAGGCGCAAATCGCCGAAGCCCGCGCTCGGCGCGCCGCAGGTGCAGGCGCCCGTGGCCCTTCCCGCTTCACTCGGGAAACGTCTTCTCCGGCTCCACCCGGCGCGCGGGGCGCTCGATGAGCTCGTAGGTCACGCCGAAGGCATCCTCGGTGTCGAGGTAGGCAAAGTAGCCGTCGCCGTCGAGTCCGAACCCTGCGCCCTCCATGAGAACTTCGATGCCGGCGGCGCGCGCCTCCGAAAGCGCCGATTCCATCTGCGGGACAACGATCCCGAAATGTTGCACGCCGTAGCCGTGCTTGTCCACGAAGTCGTGATAGACGCTCGGGCCCTCGAGGGGCTGAATGAGCTCGACGCGGTTCGGGCCGAAGTAGGAGAGCGCGAGGCGCATCGAGTACTCAGCCGGACGGCCACGGTAGGTCATGTAGGAGAGAAGCGGCGCCGCGTAGGTATGGAACACCCACCCGCCGATCCCGAAGGTCCGCCAGTAGCGCTCCACGATCTCGTCGAGATCCTTTACTACGAAGGCAACCTGACCGATGCCGTTTTCGAGGAATGAGAGCGTGCTCGGGCCTCCGCCGGCCGCCGCGCCGCCGGAGCCGTTACCAGCCAAGACTGCCCGCCGTCACAACGGCGCCGATCATCGCCAGCATGATGGTCATGACCGAGAACCACCGGTTCATATAGCGGCTCTGGTCGTCGAAGCGCTGGTTCATGGTACGACCCTGGTCGTCAAAGCGCCGATTCATGTCCTCGAATCGCTGATCGATACTCTGGAATCGGTGATCGACAAGCTCGAACCGCTCATCAATACCATCGAGGCGTCGGTCGATGTCGTCGAAGCGCTTATCCATGCGGTCCATGCGCTGATCCATAGCATCCATGCGCTGGTCCATACCATCCATGCGCCCGTCCATGCCGTCAAGGCGCCCGTCGATGCCGTCGAACCGTTCATCGATCGCGTCGAAGCGCGCGATCATGAACTCCCGCTGGGACTTGAGCTCCGACTCGACGTTGCCGAGGCGCTCCCCTATCCCCAGCACTCGCTCCGATGCCCACTCGTCGAGGTGCGCCTTTACATAGTCGCCGACCTGTTCGAGGTCCTCTTTGGTCAGTGCCATTCGCACGGCTCCTTTCGTCAGTATATCAACTGATACGGCGATTTTGAACCTGTTGCTTCAACGCGCATGCAAATTTCTCGGCCGGGGCGAAGCGGGCGCCGGGTGGCGAGCGGGCCTCGGACCGGCACGCGAACGCCGGTAGACCGCCGAGGCGTGCAGCAATACCTTTGCCCTATGAGTGAACTATCCGAGAAAACCTGTGTACCCTGCCGCGGAGGCGAGCCGCGCCTCAGCGCAGAGCAGATTGACGAGTACCTCAAGAAGGTAGAGGACTGGGAGCTCGTGGAGGTCAAAGGCGTGCAGCGGATTCGACGGCGCTTCCGTTTCCCCGATTTCGCAGAAGCGCTGGCGTTTACCCAGGATGTCGGCCGGGCTGCCGAGGAGCAGGACCACCACCCCCGCATCGTCACCCAGTGGGGCTCGGTTACGGTGGACTGGTGGACGCATGCTATCGGCGGCCTGCACGACAACGACTTCGTGATGGCCGCGAAGACCGACCGCCTCTACGAGCAGCGGACGTAGCCGGCACGTCGGGTCAGAATGAATGGTCACCGAGCGGCTTTG
>JAAAOH010000139.1 GCA_009908925.1 Spirochaetota bacterium
GATGAATACCGCGGCCCAGAGGGCGAGCGGGGACAGCAGAAACAGGGATGTCAGATAGTCTCGCTTGAGCACGAGCAGAATGTCGACTGCTCGCTCGGGCGATTTGTCCTCGGGCATGGGTGTTGCCTCCGCGCCCATACTACGCCTCCTCGCCGGCTTCTGTGAACCGGGCAAGATAGTCTCGAACCTCCTGCGCGGTGGCGAGCCCGAGCGCAGTGCGGGCCGGCTCGACGAGCTCGGCGGACGACAGGCCGCGAAGGCCTGCCTTGGCTTTGGGCACGCGCCCGCCGGCCATGCTGAACTCGTCGAGGCCGAGCCCGAGAAGCAGGGGCAGGGCGCGGGGGTCGCCGGCCATCTCTCCGCACATTCCCGCCCATTTCCCCTGCTCGTGCGCCGCGTCTATCGTTCGCGCAATGAGGTTGAGTACGCCGGGATCGAAGGGATCGGCGAGATCGGCAACGAGCTCGTTGGTCCGATCCACGGCGAGGGTGTACTGTGTGAGGTCGTTGGTCCCGATGCTGAAGAAATCCACGTGGCGGGCGAGCTGCGCCGCGTTCACCGCAGCCGAGGGTACCTCGACCATGATGCCGAGCTCGCATCCGTCGTTGAACTCGATGCCCCGCTCGGTGAGCTCCTGCTTCGCGAGCTCCACCTGTTCCCGGCCGCCTTTGAAATCGCCGAGGGTGGCAACGAGCGGAAACATGATCTTCACGTTGTGCCCCACCGCCGCCCGCAGAATCGCACGGAGCTGAGTGCGGAACATCTCCGGCTGCGAGAGGGACAGGCGGATGCCCCTCCGCCCGAGAAAGGGGTTCTGTTCCTGCGGCATGCTGATGGACGGTACGTTCTTATCCCCACCGACGTCGAGGGTCCGGATGACAACCGGGCCCTCGTCGAAGGGCTCTATGACTTCGCGGTACATCTCGTACTGCTCGTCCTCGTCGGGGAGGGTGTCGCGGTCGAGAAAAAGGAACTCGGTGCGAAGCAGGCCGATGCCCTCCGCGCCAAGCTCCTTCGCCCGCCGCGCCTCGGCGGGGCTCCCGGCGTTCGCGACGACCTCTACGTGGGCACCGTCTTTCGTGGTCACCGGCTCTGCCGCCTGCGCCATGATACGATTCCGCTCGGCTTCCCACTCCTCTCGTTTTCGGCGATAGGCCTCGAGGGTCTCATCATCAGGATCGATGATGAGACGGCCCTCGGTGCCGTCGACGATAACCTGCTGCTCGCTCTCGAGATTCTCGAGCTCGCCGACGCCGACTACAGAGGGAACACCGAGGCTCCGCGAGATGATAGCTGTGTGCGAGGTTGAGCTGCCGGTTTCGGTGCACAGGGCGAGGGTCTTGTCGACGTCCATCATCGCCGTGTCGGAGGGGCTCAAATCCTTCGCGACAATGATGCTCTCCTCTGGCAATTCAGAGAGCGCGGCATCCTCGATGCCGAGAAGGGTGCGGACAAGCCGCGTGCTCACGTCCCGTATGTCGTCCGCACGCTGAAGGAAGTACTCGTCCTCGATGGTTTGAAACTCCGCCACGAGGTCCTCGGTGACCCGTTTCGTCGCTGTGACCGCGTCGATGGATTCCGAGGTGATGAGCTCCCTGATATCACCCACGAAGGAAGGGTCATCGAGGAACTCGCGCTGCATCTCGAAGATCTCAGCCTGCTCGGCGTTGATGGTTGAGGAGACGTGGTCTCTGAGGTCGTCGAGATGAGCTGCTACCTTCTCGGCGGCCTCCGTAAAATGTTTCTGCTCCGTTTCCGGATCCTCGACCGTGCGTGTCTCGGTCTCAGGGATCTGCGGGCGATACACGAAGGCGGGGCCGATGGCGATACCGTCACTTGCCGCAATACCTTCTCGGGTAGTCACTCTTGGTCCTCCGGGACGTTGGTCAGGAAGTCTCTGAGCGCCTCGATCGCCGCCTCCTCATCGGGGCCGTCCGCGGTGATGTGGACGGTGTGATTCTGGGCGGCGGCGATTTTCACAACTTTGGCCAGGCTCTTGGCATTCACGGGATCGCTTTCCCGCGTGACGTTTCGGATCCGGATTTCTGAGTCGAAGCCCTTGGCCGTTTTGACGAAACGGGCCGCAGGCCGGGCGTGGAGCCCGACCTGGTGAAGCACTTCGGCCTGTAATTCTTTCATGCGGTCTCTCCTCTGTGACGCGGGTGGTTACGCAAGCGAGTTGTCCTGCATTCGCCGCAGCTGAACAATGGTGGCGGTTTCATCGAGCTCCACGTCCGCGTACGAAATCGGCTGATCCTGCGGCACATCCTTCACGAGCTTCGTGCCGGGGGCGAGGCCGATGGGGAGGAGATTCTCCGTCTGCGTCACGTCGGCGCGCTCTATCATGCCGTAAACGGTGAATCCGCCGAGGGCATCGATGGTCTCACCCGCCTTCAGGTCCCGCTTCGCGAATGCCACCGTTTCGTTCAACGGCGGCTCATCGGTTGCGATTGTTGTCTCGCCGGAGAGCACGGCCGCCGCGATGGAGTTCGGCGTCTCGAGGCTTGTGAGGTGGTAGGGACGGTAGAGTGCCCAGTTGGGACCGGGGCCCATGCTGAGATATCCGAGGTCACGGGCGATCTTTGGATGATCGGTGGTGAATACCACGAAGACGCCGGGCGCAATGCCGATGCCGTAATCGACCACGCCAGGCTTTTCGAGCACGCCGCCGTCGGCCTTGGTCTGAAACACATCCTGTATGGTTTTGGGCGTCGCGTCGGGACCATGGGCACCGCGTACGTCGGTGATCAGGCCGGCGCCGTTTCCGAGGGAGGTCATCTCGACCATGGTCTTCGTGC
>JAAAOH010000319.1 GCA_009908925.1 Spirochaetota bacterium
CAGGTTCTCGCGACACAGTATCCCGACGGCAGTGGCAGCCGGCTCGACCTGCGTGGTGTCACCGGCTCCGGATGCGCATTCGGGAGCCTGCTGCAGGTGGGCAGTCAGTTCACTATCTCGTGGATCGAGCCCGAGCCCGGCGTTACCGGTGCCTTTCGCTTCGACGTACGCCGCGCGATCTCCGGCTCCTCGCTGACCCTCTATCCCTTCGGCCGCTTCGGTGCCGAGGATCTCGCCGAGCGGGCCGGAACCGCATCGCGGATACGCCTCGCGATCGCGGCGGGACAGCGGGACTACAGCGAGATCACGCAGGCGCCGCCGGAAGCACGATGCCACCATCTGCCCTCAGCACCGACGCATTGATTTCGGCCGTGTACGGTGGAATATTTGGCACATATGACGGATAACCCCCTGAACCTCGGACTGGAGTCGCGGAAGGAGGCGCCGCCCTTCGTCATCTTCATCTTCGGCGTCACCGGGGACCTCACCGCCCGAAAGCTCATGCCGGCCCTGTTCTCGCTCTATCTCAAAGGCATGACCCGTTTCAAGGTGGTCGGTTTCGCCCGCCGCGACTGGGGCACCGATGGCCTCAGAGAGCGCGCGCGGGGGATGATCGAGGAGGTGCCCGGCGCCTCCGATGAGCAGCGCGAGACCTTTCTCGGGCGCCTGGAGTACCTTCAGTCCACCTTCGAGGATCCCGCCGGCTACGCGCGCATGAGCGAGTACGCAGAGGGCTACGCCAACCGGATCTACTATCTGTCGACGCCGCCGGACTCGTATCGCGACATCATCGATCAGCTCGGTCGCCATGGTCACGGTGAGCAGGCCGGCGGATTCACTCGCATCCTCATCGAAAAGCCCTTCGGTCGCGATTTCGCCTCGGCTCAGGAACTCAACCAGCTCCTCGCCCGCTACTTCACCGAGGGACAGATCTTCCGCATAGACCACTACCTCGGCAAGGAAACCGTGCAGAACATCATGTTGCTGCGCTTCGGCAACGGCATGTTCGAGCCCATCTGGAACTCGAACTACGTCGATCATATCCAGATCACCGTGGCCGAGAAAATCGGGGTGGGGACCCGCGGGGGATACTTCGAAGGCGCCGGGACGCTGCGGGATATGGTGCAGAACCACATGTTCCAGCTTCTGAGCCTCACGACGATGGAGCCGCCGAACGACCTCTCGGCACAGAGCATCCGCAACGAGAAGGTCAAGGCGATGCAGGCGGTGCGCCCCATCACGTTTCGGGACATCAACGAGCACGCAGTTCGTGCGCAGTATGACGAGGGCATTGTCGACGGCGCCCCCGTACCGGCCTACAGAGACGAGGATCGCGTGTCCCCGGACTCGCGAACGGAGACCTACGTGGCGCTTCGGCTCTTTCTCGATACCTGGCGGTGGAGCGGCGTGCCGATCTTCCTGCGCTCGGGAAAGCGCCTGCTGCGGAAGGTGAGTGAGATCTCGGTGCACTTCAGGGAGCCGCCGAGACAGCTGTTCACCAATCGACATCCCGCGATGAACCGAAATACGCTCATCATCCGGATACAGCCGGATGAGGGCATCACCCTCAACATGAACGCGAAGATCCCCGGGCACACCACCGACATGCGCCCCGTGAACATGGATTTCGCCTACGGATCGACCTTCGGCGAGGCGACTCTCGAAGCCTACGAACGCCTGCTCTACGACGCCATCCTCGGTGATGCGACGCTGTACCCCCGCCGCGATGAAATCGAGTCCTCCTGGGCCTTCATCACCCGCGTTCTCGAGGGATGGCGACGGGACTCCTCACCCATTCCCACATATATGCCGGGAAGCTCCGGACCCGAGGAGGCCCGAAGGCTCATCGCCTCATCGAATCGCAAGTGGAGAAAGCTATGACGTTCGATCCCGAACAGATCGAGACCGAGCTCTCAGAGATACAGAAGCGCAGCTCCCCAACCGAGGCACGCACCGTCATCCTCAATCTGCTCGTGGTAAGCGATGAGGAAAGCCGCCCGCGGGCGGAGCGGGCACTCGGCGCCGTCCTCGGCAAACGAGCGGCACGCGTCATTCATATTGTTGATGGGCAACGCGGGGAGAGTGATATCTCGCTTTCGGCGCGCTGCTACCTCGACCACGAGCGCAAGAGCGTCTGCTTTCAGGAAGTCCTCATCGAGAACGGAGCCGACGGGGTGGGCGCGGCACCGGGGAGCTGGACTCCCCTGCTCATCCGCGACATCCCCGTGTACGTGCTGTGGCTCGCCTCATTCGGGCCCCGCCCTGCCCTGCTCGATCACGTACAGGAGCAGGCCGACAAGCTCATCATCGACTCCGAGTACGCCGTCGCCGCCGGAGACACGACGGATGAAGTATACGGGGCCGTCTCGGGGGTGATGCTTCCCGAAGGCTTTCGGATCTCCGACCTGACCTGGCAGCGGACCCTGCCGCTTCGCCGCGTCACCGCCCACACCTTCGACCCCGAAGAACACGCCCGCTCCCTCTTCGATCTCGAGTCCGTCGAGCTCTCCGGCGCACCGCCCATGTTCGCGGCACTCTACCTCGGCTGGATCGCAAGCCGCCTCGGATGGCAGGCGGGGGAGCCCCGGGGCGGCGCCTGGAATCCCGGCGGCGCCGGCACCCCCCGGCGCGGCGGCGGGGAGCCGCGCGGTGATACCGACAGCCCCGCGGCCGGGGGCGACGCCGCCGGGCCGCGCGGTGATACCGACAGCCCCGCGGCCGGGGGCGACGCCGCCGGGCCGCGCGGTGATGCTGATAACCCCGGCGCCGGTGCCGGCCCCGCGGATCATGAC
>JAAAOH010000196.1 GCA_009908925.1 Spirochaetota bacterium
TCACGCTCACCATGGGGTTGCCGAAACGCTGTCTCTATCTCCCCGACGCGCGTCCGAGCTGTGGACGTATCAAACGCATTACGCTCGGATTCCCGCCGGCTCTCACAGAGTCCGACGAGCTGAGGGGCCGCCTCCTCGATCCCGGAGACGCGTCTGCTCTCATTCCGCCTGTGGCGCCCGAGGACTACAAGCACCGCCGCGGGGTCTGTGCGGTGTTTGCCGGAAACCGCGGTACGACCGGAGCTGCGGTGCTCGCCGCGACAGCTGCCGCACGGAGCACTGCGGGGATGGTGCGCATTTTCGCCGATGAGGAGGCGTATCCGGTGCTCGCTTCTCAGTGCCGCTCGGTCATGGTCGCCGAGCGGTCTGAAGGTGTTCCCGACCTTGCGGGCCACAGCGCGCTTCTCGTCGGGCCCGGATGGGGCCGCGTAACGAGCCGCCGGGAGGACCTGCGACGGCTCATCGAAACCGGGATCCCCGGCGTGCTCGACGCCGACGGGATAAACGTGCTGTCCGATATGCGAGGCGAGGGATCGCAGCTGCCGACGCTCGGCGGGGTGTGGGTGCTCACGCCACATGCGGGAGAGCTCGGGCGTCTGTCGGGACGAAGCGGCAGGCAGGTGCTATCTGACCCCTTTCAGGTCACCATTGACACCGCCCGCGAGCTCGACGCAGTGGTCTGCCTGAAGTCACACGTAACCATCATCGCTTCGCCCGACGGTCGGTACGCGGTAGTAGACGGCATGAACCCGTCCATGGGTACCGGCGGCGCGGGCGACGTCCTGGCGGGCATGATTGCGGGACTCCTCGCCCGCGGTTGCTCGGCGGCCGACGCAGCGGCCGCCGGGTGCAGTATTCATGATGCTCTCGGCAAACGCCTCTTCGCCGAACGGGGGTTCTTCCTCGCCGAGGATCTCGTGGAGGAAGTGTCTCGGGAGATGGCGAGGTATCTCGCATGAGAGGCGACGGTCGACGCGAGTACTACGGGCGCGGCCCTGAGGAGGTTCGTCGGCGCATGGAGGAGGCGCCGACGAGGCGAGGAGGCCTGTTCGCCGGCAATCGCTCCCTGCTGATCATTTTCATAGACGTCATGGTCATCCTCATCATCTACGGGATCTACATCACGTTTCTCGCCGGCCCGACCTCCACGCGGACGATAGACGGGTACAGCTTCTCGTTCTCGGCCTCGCGGCTCGACTCGACGGCGCTCGTTACGCTGCGGATAACGGCGCGCGACGACGCCTCTGCCGAGGATCCCATCGTGACCGTCCGGTTTCGCGATGTCGCCGGCGGCGACGCCGGCAGTGATGCGGGCGGCGACGGGGCGGCCGACGAGGATGGAGCGACTGTGAAGGACGTGCTGCCGCAGGGTGATGGGCAGGAGCGCGTGTTCCGCCGGCGCATCGCGGTGGGAGAGGGGCAGGAGCTCATCAAGGTCGATGTGGATGCTCTCGGAGAGAGCTTCACCCTCGAGGCGAGCGTCGGCGATTGACCCGGGCCGTCAAATCTCCTATCATCGGGGTATTCATTACAATGTTTCACGGGGTGTAGCGGTATGTATCAGATCTATTTGCTTTCGGTGCTGACCAATGTGCTCGCAGGTGTGGCGCTCTCTGTCGGCGGAATGGATGAAAAGCTGCACCTGAGCTCGGTTTTCAACAAGGAACTCATGCAGAACGACGGCTTTCGGCTCGGTCTCGGGATCGTGACATTCGTCGTCGGCTTTTTCAAGTTGCTATCGGTGAGTGAAGGTGACGTGCCGGTCGTTGGAGACATTCTTCCGGCCATCTCGGGGCTCGTGCTCGGTATGATTCTGCTCCTTCAGTACTACCGAAGCCGTTCCACGGTGAGCTCACCCTTCGTCGATACCCTCGACAACATCTTCGGGAAGAACAGTGCGGTATTCGGCACGGTGGGTATCCTCTTAGGCATCCTGCACTTTCTCCTTCACCGCGTTCTGTTTCTCTGATCGGGTTTCCTCCTGGTGCGACGTTCCGTTGCCGGTATTGCCTGGCAGGGTGGGCGATTGCTCCTCGCCAGGCGAAAGCCCGGCGGGGTGAATAGCCGGCTATGGGAGTTCCCCGGCGGCAAGGTCGATACGGGAGAGTCTCCCGCGGAGAGTCTTGCTCGGGAGTTCTTGGAGGAGCTCGGCGTCGCCATAACCGTGGGCGAACTGCTCGCAACGGGCTCATTTCGCCACCGCAACATCGAATTTCGTCTCGAAGCCTACCGCATCACACTTGCCTCAACCGATTTCCAGCTCTACGAGCACGAGGAAGTCGGATGGTTCACGCCCGAGGAGGCGGCGGCGCTGCCGCTCGTGCCCTCCGACCGTGACATCCTCCCCGAGCTTCGGCGCACGCCGAGCTGAGGTGCCACCATTCACATCGCGTTCAGTCGGGGGCGGGCAGCAGTCAGATAACTGTGCCGGGTGGAACAACCGCGTTCTTGGGAATGACGATGACACCGTCGCGCACGAAGTGCGTCGGATAATCCCCATCATCGTAGTGATCGTGGTCGACGCCGATACGGCAGTCTTCGCCGATGCGCGCATTCTTGTCGATGATGGCGTCGGCGACACGGCAGTTCCGCCCGATCCCGATGTTCGGCACTCCATGTGCTGCGTTGCCGGCCTTCCGGTCCTCGGGCTCATAGAAGTCCGCACCCATGAGCACAACGCCGTCGAGGGTGCAGCCGGCCTCCACAACACTGCGTATGCCCACGATGGAGCGCGAAATCTCCGAGTCGGTGATGATGGAGCCGTCCGCCGCGAGGACCTCCGTAAGA
>JAAAOH010000217.1 GCA_009908925.1 Spirochaetota bacterium
GTTCATCCAGGGGGCGGTAGAGGCGCTCACCGGCTACACAGAAGCCGACTTCACCTCCGGCCGCGTCACCCTGGAAGATATTCTTCCCGCGGAGGAGCTTCCCGTCATCGCCGCCCACCGTGCGCGCCTCATCGAGGTTCCGGGCACCGAGATCGAGTATGAGCACCCCATCCGGAGGAAGCACGGCGACCTCCGGTGGATCCGACAGCTCGTGCAAAGCGTGGCGGACGACGACGGGAGTCTGAAATGGCTGCAGGGAACGGCATACGACGTCACCTCCCGAAAGCTGGCGGAACTCCGCCTCGAGGAAAGCGAACGTCGGTTCCGCTGCCTGGCGGACCACACCGGGGACGCTCTCGTGGTGCTGGCCGGAGATCTCTCACCGAAGTATCTCAGTCCGGCAACCACGCGAGTTTTCGGATACTCGATGGAGGACACGGCGAACTTGAGCGTGCAAGACGTGATCGATCCCGAGGATCTCGCCTACGTAATGGAACAGGTCGAGCGGCGGCGGGTCGAACGGCCCGAGCACACCACGCTTCAGCTGCGCATCTACACGAAGGCGGGAGAGCTCCGCTGGATAGAGAACAACACCACCAATTTCTACGACGAGGCAGGCACGCTTTCCAAGGCGGTCATCAGCATCCGCGACATCACCGAGCGAAAGCGCATCGAGGAGCAGCTGCAGATGGCTCTCGCCGAAGAAGATCGCCTTATGGGAGAGATCAACCACCGCGTCAAGAACAACCTCGCGATGATCGCCTCACTGATCAGCCTCAAGGATGATGCTATCGGCGAGGCCGCAGACCTCTCCGACATAAAGGACCAGGTACGCGCAATCGGGCGGATACACGAGCGCCACGCTCGATTACGCAGTCCCGCCGGTGAGCCTGCCAAGCAAAACAGCGACTTCTCTCGGCCTGATCGTAAACGAGCTTGCCACCAATGCCATGAAGCATGGCTTCCAGGCCGGCGAAGACGCCCGATTCGCAATCTCCCTCAGCGAGATTGCCGACGACGAGCAGCACGTGCTCGAGGTCGCCAACACTGGAGTCACCTTTCCGCCGGATGTCGAGCTCGACAACCCGTCGACCCTCGGTTTTCGCCTCGTCTCGGCACTGGTCGGTCAGTTGAAGGGCACGATAGAGCTCCTTCGAACGCCGTCCGCGCAGTTCACGATCCGTTTTCCGAAGTGACGGGCGGCACGGGCCCGCACCCGATCCGCCCACCTCAGAACTCAAGCACATCGCCGGTGCGAAGGGGCGCGAAACGCTCGCCGAAGAGACCGGCGAGCTCGACCTGTGCCGGAAATCCGGTGCAATGGCCGGCGAGCACGCGGGACACTCCCTCCTCCTTCAGGGCCGCGGCAGTCCTCGTGATCCGCTCCGCCGACGGCTCCGCTGTCCCTGGTGACTGCGAGCACCGACATGTCGTCAGCAACCTCGTCCGCCACCACGCGCTGGTCGCGGATCGTGCGAAGCTCCATCTCCGGCGCTTCGAAGTCCGTGGTGCGCTCGATCTCCCCGCTGTCGGAGGCCGGAATACCGATGTGGTGCAGGTACGGGTCAGTAATGAAGGTGAGGCGAAACACATCCGGATGGGCGACCACCGGCACGTCATCTTTTCCGATCATCTCGAGGATACGCGCAAGCCCCCGGGTGTGGTCGTAGTGACAGTGCGTCAGGACGATGGTGTCGATGGTGGCAGGCTCGATGCCCATCTGCTCCATATTGAACAGCAGCGGGTCGGGATGCTGCGCGACGTCGATGAGCACACGCCGCGTGGTGGCGCCCCGCCCGGCATCGAGCAGAAGTGAGATTCCGTGCTGGCCGAGATACGGTGTCTCGTAGCCTACCGAGTCCTCGGCGAGAACCGTTACCTTGAGGCGATCGAGTGCATGCATACGGTGTGTCCCCCACTTGAGAAGTCTACCGGAAACCTTCATAGTTGCGGAAGCGGCCCGGTCGGCCGCCGACCGAATCATGGGTGAAGGAGTCATGTTTTATGCAGGAGGAGCGGATCGTCGTCACAGGACTGGGGGTGTACGCCCCGATAGGACAGGATCGGCACGAGTTCTGGGATGCCCTCACCTCCGGGACTTCGGGGGCCGGACCGATAACGGGGTTCGATGCGACGGATTTCAAGAGCCGAATCGCCGCGGAGATCTCGGGCTTCGATCCGGGCAGGTATCTCTCGAAAAAGCGCGCGCGGCGTATGTCCCGGTTCTCCCAGCTCGCCTCCTGCGCGGCGCTGCAGGCGGCTGCCGACGCCGGGGTCGACATCGGGGCAATCGATCCCACGCAGGTGGGAACGGTCATCGGCACTGCCGCGGGTGACTACGTGAACCTCGAGCACCAGCATAGCGTACTTCTTGAAAAGGGACCCAACCACGGCAATCCGTTGGCCGTCCCGATGATCATCCCCAACATGTCCTCCGCAAATGTGGCCATCGATCTCGGCATCGAGGGGCCGAACCTCGGCGTCGCGACCGCCTGCTCTTCAGGTGCTCATGCAATCGCCATGGCGTCGCTACTGCTTCGAAGCGGCAGCGTCGACATGGTCTTCGCGGGAGGCTCCGAGGCGGCAATTACCCCGCTCACGGTGAATGCCTACGGCTGCATGGGCGTTCTCACCTCCCGAAACGACGACCCCACGCATGCCTCACGACCCTTCGACAGCGAGCGCGACGGTTTTCTCATCGGCGAGGGCGCGGCGGTGATGGTGCTCGAGCGGGAGAGCGATGCGCGGCGCCGCGGTGCGGAGATCTTCGCGTGCCTCGCG
>JAAAOH010000103.1 GCA_009908925.1 Spirochaetota bacterium
GGTGCCGCGGCAAAGAGCGTCGCCGGACCCGGGGCGACGGCGACGAGGGCGAGCGCGCCGGAGCCCACGACGAGTGCAACGCGGATCATACCGCCCTCCCGGCCCCAGCGGCGGGCGGCCACGGAGGCGGCCGCGAACCCGGCGAGGCCGCCGACGACCATTGCGGCAAACACGAGGCCCGTGAGGACATCACCTGAATCGGTGGACTGCCTCAGCATGAACGGGATTGTCACGACGAGGGGCGCGGAGAGGCCGTACATCACGGTGTTTATCACGGTGAGGGCAAGCAGGCGCCGATCCCCGGCAATCGCAGAGCGAAGCGCACCACGACCCCGGGTGCTGCCGTGCTCCGGCTCGGCTCCCGGTGCGGTCGGGCGAAGCGCTGCCTCCGGAATCGCAGAGATGAGAAACGAGATGCCGTTTGCGACCAGCAGCAGCGGGAGGCCGATGAGCGAGATGAGGACTCCGGCGCTCGCCATGCCGGCGGCGTTACTGAGCTGACCGCTTCCCGCACGGACGGCGTTTGCCCGCGGGAGATGGTCACGGCCGACGAGATCGGGCATGTAGGCGTGAACGCTCGGGACGAACACCGCCTGCCCGAGACCGGCGAGAAGCCCGAAGCCGAGAAGCAGGACGGCCGAGGGCCGGGCGAGGGAGGCGACGAGCAGGCCGAAGACGATCATCAGGAGGCCGCGGGCAAGATCGCTTCCCACGATGAGATGCTTCCGCGAGGCCCGGTCCACCAGGTTGCCGATGGGCCGGGCGAGCAACGCCGCAGGCGCGAAGGCGAGGAAGTTGAATGCCGAAACAAGGGCCGGGGAGTTGAATTGCTCGGTGATGTAGAGGACGGTACCCACCGCATAGAGGCCGGTTCCGAATGTCGAGACACCGGCGCCGCCTGCGACGAGCGCAATGTTTCTGGAAATCCGCCTCGTGAGGGCGTTGTCAGTCGATGGTGCCGATGCGCTCTGAGGCATGGGTACCCGCGGGAAGATACGAGGTCGTCGATACGCGCTCGCGGCGCAGCAGGTAAATGAACCACCCGAATGAAATTATCAACAGGAAAAGCGACGTTCCGAGTGCGATTGATGCAGCCGGTCCGGGCTCGCCGGCGGCTACCACCGCTGCCAGGCTTATGACCGTCACGGCGCAAACGGTTTTCCCGAGAAGGTCGTAGCCCCGGGAGGTCGTAACCTCCTCGTGGGAGCCGGGAACGGCAAGGACGAAGAGGTACCGCGCGAGCCCAATCAGGAGAACCCAGGAATCCACGCCCACGAACACCACCGCGGCAATGGATAGTATCATCGCAAAGGCGGCGTCGTTCTGCATGTCCCAGTCCTCACCGAATCGGCTCGAGACGGTCCGACGGGCAATGCGGCCGTCGAAGAAATCGCTGAGTACCGCGACCACGAGAAAGAGGGTGAACACGACGCGATATGTGATACCGACACCGGAAACGCCGGCAAGGCTGAGGCCGCCGGGTCCGGAGCCGCCGCCGGCTGCGCCTGCCCCCAACGTGAAGAGCTCGCCTGCTGCCAGCAGAATGAGAGCGCCGGCGCCGAAGCCGAGCCGCAGCGTGGTGATGCGATCCGCAAGCGTGTGCGCGGATACGCTGCGATACAGGCGGGTCAGACCGGTGGTTGTCCACACGACGGTGAAGATGGATATAACCGGCCGGGTGACCGTACCGAGGGGCCAGCCGAGCTCCGCACAGACCACCACCACGACGCCGAGTGTGAGCATCCCGAGGGAGAAACGTTTATCCCAGTGTGTGTACCAGCGCTTCCAGTCGTTCACGTTCATGGAAACATACAAACACGGGTACCGAAAGAACAAGTTTCTGTTAGCGCAATCCGGTCACCATCGGCACGAACGGCCCCCGGGTTCCACACCGGAAGGTCTCCGGAGGCGACCCGTTGCGGTGCCGAACGCTCCCCCGGGGTGGGGATGACGTACACGCCCGGCGCACCGGTCGCATCGATCAGTCCCAGTGCAATCGCTGATCCGTCGGGGGCCCAGATGCTCGAGGAGCGTGCAAACTGATCGAACCGATACACGACCTCGTTGGCGAAGATCGGCGACAGGTTGAGCGGTGCGATACTCTGCGCGGAGCCGTCGGCGAGATCGAGCACGGTAAGCGCGACGATGAGCTCGGAGGAGGGCTCCCCGCCGAAGGCGGGCTGCAGGAACGCGAGCCGGCTGCCGTCCGGTGACCAGAAGAAAGCCAGTACCGATGGGGCGTTCTCGATCGGTTTCGGCTCCTCGCCCGCTTCCGGCCGGTCCTGCGTGGCCGGGGAAGCCGCCGGCGTGATGTAGAGCTGACCGCGAATGCCGCCGAAACGGGTCATGACGCCGTCGATGTAGGCAATGTGGCGACCGTCCGGGCTGTAGGAAAATGCGGTCCGCCCCTCGAAAGTTGCGACGCGACGCGTGGCGCCGCTCTCGAGGTCTACAGCCAGGATCCGACCGCCCTGGAGGTTCGACGGCACCGGCGAGCTTGATGACCCCGATGCGTCCGATGACCCCGACGTGCCTGTTTCCCCCGAGCGGGTGGCAACCAGTGCCTCGCTGCCGTCCGGTGAGCACGCGGGGGCGCGGAAGGGGGTGGGGTCGTCCTCGATGACGCGGGGCCGGCTGCGGGTGTCGCGGCTGCTGCCGCCGCCGAGCTCGATTACGGCGACGCGCCCGCCGTAGCGGCGTGTGCCGTCGACGTGGGCGAGAATCTTCGTGCCGTCCGCGCAGAATGTCCAGTGGAGCGGGCGTCCGGTCACCAGCG
>JAAAOH010000233.1 GCA_009908925.1 Spirochaetota bacterium
GAGCGCATCCGGCAGTAGAGCGACGGCCTCTTCGAAGCCGGTGTCAGTCTCGGCCTCGGTTCCAATAACGGAGAGCCGCACGCCGGCGTTCGCCTGAATCCGGGCGAGTTCGAACTCCTCTCCGGCCTGCTCCCAGGCGCGCTCCCCGGTGAACGTCACACCCCGGTCGAGGTGAGTGTCGGCGCGGGATGCAAAGGTCCCGGCAAGCCCGAACCGCGAGCTTCGTCGCGCAGTGCCGAGCGCCCCGACGATACCCTCGGGGTCCGCCGCATCGGGGCGTCCCGCCGAGAACTGGTGGGTGAGCCGGATATGCCAGTCCACCGGATCCTCGGGGTCGATGGAAGCGACCTCAGCACCCTGTTCGGACAGCTCGCCCGCCGCTACCTCGATATTGGAGAGCCGCGCCCCGATACGTCGGAACACATCGGCGTATTCATCGAGCAGGTCCTCGAGCTCGTCGACTGCGTCGCTTGCCGCAGCGTTCTCGAGAGCCGTCACGTCGCCCCTGAACTCCGGAGCGGTGGCAATGAAGGCCTCCGCGTTGACGCGAACCCGGGCAAGAGCGTCATCCACCCTGTTCACAAAAATGTTGCCGTACCCCCGTTCTTCGAACCGCCCGCGCTGGAGATCAAACCCGGAGAGATAGCGCTCCACCGCGTCGGCGTAGCGCCCCTGATCGATCAGCTCCGCGGCTTCCCGCATGATGATGGCTGCGAGATTCCTGTCGTAGGCAAGCTGCGCAATGACGCGCGCCTCTGTGACCTGCTCCACCACCCGTTCGTTGGGGAAGCGGTCGAGCTCTTCCATCCGGTCGATGATGGCGAGGGTGCGCTCGATTTCGCCGGGACTGTTAATAAGATTGTCGATGAGTTGCTCGAACTCCTCGTTATATTCGGCGCGCTGGGTTCGGATACGGTCCATGACCTTCTCCGATTCTTCGATGAGCTCGGGATTCCTGCGGACGGCCGTTTCGAGCACCAGCATGGCGTCGTTCAGCCGGCCTTCCTCCACGAGACGGTTCGCCTCCTCGATAGGATCCCCGTCCGGCGCATCCGAGCCGGTCGCCTCCTGCCCGCCGCCGGCTGAGAGCACAGCTGTCCCGATGAACGAATACAGTACGAGAAGAATGAGCAGTAGAGTCGGTACCCGGAGGTACGTCAGGAATCCCCTCCTCGAGCTACCCTATAATGGGTATCGACAGGCTATGGATTCGGCCTGACAATGTCGACATTTGAAATGCATGGAATATATGCAAATTGAAACAATCCCCTCCGCGAGATATTATATATCACGAAGATGAAACGGTTCTCGTGCGTAATCATCATAGTTGCGGTTCTCTCCGCTCCTGCCTACGCCATCGGCTGGCCCGACTTCATGTACGATTTCGCCGAGTCGGGCGGTTTGAGCAACCCGCAGAACACGGGCCTCACGACCTTTCCCACGCTTCAGATTCCTCTCGGCGGGGAAATGGAGGCCATGGCATCCGCCTATACCGCGGTCGCGCGCGACTACAGTTTCTTCGAAGCCAACCCCGCGGCGAGCTCGCGCCTCGAGCGCACCGAAATCGGTATCGCCCACAACAACCTGATCGCCGACGCGAATATGGAGGGGCTGGTCTACACCACACGCTTCGAGCATCTGGGTATCGGCGCGGGCACCAAGTTCCTGCACGTTCCGTTCACCGAATACGACAGGTACGGCCTTCAGGAGAACGCCGTCAGATATACCGAGACCATAGCCGGTCTGAACGTTTCCTACAACTTCCTTCATAGCTTCGACTTCCATGGTATCGCAGTCGGCGCAAACCTCAAGACTGCCTATCGCCGCATACCGGAGGTCATTGCCCCCGGGCAGTCGGCACTCGGCGTGATGGGCGATGTCGGACTTCTCACGCGGTTCAACCTTGCGAAGTTCCACCGCTCCCGCGAAAAGAACTTCTCAGTTGGTCTTGTCGCCAGGAACGTCGGACCGCCCGCGCTCGATGAGCCTCTGCCCTCGCACGCCACCGCCGGCATCGCCTACGTACCGCTGAAACCGCTCACGCTTGCCTTCGACTACACCTATCCCTTTGTCATCGGCGCCGACGTGCCGGCCGAGCCTCCTTCCTATGCCGGAGGAGCGGCGGTGCAGATCACGGACTTTCTCGCCGCTCAGACCGGATTCCAGCTGAGAGGGGGGAACCCCCGCTTTGCTCTCGGCAGCACCATCGACTTCCCCGCAGTCAGCCTGCAGCTGAATTACACCCTGGATCTGGCAACGCAAGTCGGAAGCGTGGACCGGTTCAGTGTGCAGGCATCCTTTGACCTGGGCGATAGGGGGCGGGCCGAGCGGCAGGCACGCGTGGAAGATCTCTACCTGACTTCTCTCGAAGCCTACGCGAACGGTAATATCGAACGTACGGTCTCACTGTGTCGGCAGGCACTGGAGATCGACCCCACCTTCGAGCCTGCTCAGGAGACGCTGATAAGCGCCCGGAAGATGCTGACACTGCAGCGACAGATGGAGTCCATTCGACTCGGAGAGGAAGATGAGTTCTTCGGAGAAGAGGGGTCGACTGAATCCGACGGGGACACCGGCGAGTAGCGCGGTCAGCCGGTGGTGCGTTTCGCGAAATCCCGTTTCAGCCTCACATAGAGGGCAAACAGAGGGAAATCTACCTTCCTGTTTGCCGCCCACTTCTGCAGACTTTCGCGATCCCGGTCTCTGAGACCGCCTCGCTCGGCGGCAAGCAGGCGCTTCTCCTGCCTGCGATGCTCGCGGGAGGCGAACCGAACT
>JAAAOH010000183.1 GCA_009908925.1 Spirochaetota bacterium
GAAGTTGATGCTTGCATAGGGCTGCCGACCGGTATTCTCGTAGAGATCGGAGCTTCCTGTAAGCCGATACGCGAACTCCGCGAGCGTCTGGTCCTGTCCGCGCCAGAAATCCCGGATACAGTCGCGGTACTTCCCGTTCCACTCAGACCACCCCGGCGGAAAGTTACCAACCTGGTAGCCCCCTTCGCCGACATCCCAGGGTTCAGCGATGAGCTTCACCTGACTGATGACCGGATCCTGTTGGATCACGTCGAAAAACGCGCTCAGGCGGTCCACATCGTGGAGCTCCCGCGCGAGAGCCGAGGCAAGATCGAATCGGAAGCCGTCAACGTGCATCTCGGTGACCCAGTACCGAAGCGAATCCATAATGAGCTGCAGGACGTTCGGATGGCGCATATTGAGGCTGTTGCCGGTGCCGGTGTAGTCGACGTAGTAGCGGGGATCCTCGCTCGAGAGGCGGTAATAGGCGGGGTTGTCGATTCCCCGAAGCGACAGTACCGGCCCGCGATGGTCTCCCTCGGCGGTGTGGTTGTAGACCACGTCCAGAATGACCTCGATGCCCGCCCGGTGGAGCGTCTTCACCATCTGCTTGAACTCGGTAACTCCGGAGGCTGCGACGTCACGGGAGGCATACTCATTGTGCGGCGCAAAGAAAGACAGCGTGTTGTAGCCCCAGTAGTTCTTGAGCCCCTTGTCCAGCAGATGCCCGTCGTGGATGAACTGGTGCACCGGCATGAGCTCCACCGAGGTCACGCCGAGGCGCTTCAGGTAGTCGATGCTGTGAGGATGCGCGAGACCTCGATAAGTACCGCGCACCTCGGCGGGCAGTGCCGAGCTCAGGGCGGAAAAGCCTTTCACGTGCGTCTCATAGATGACGGTTCGATGCCAGGGGATATCGGGAGATACGTCCCCCGACCAGTCGAAGAACGGAGTGGTCACCACCGACTTCGGCGCAAACGGCGCACTGTCCTTTTCATTGAACCCGGAGAACTCAGAGGCGTCCTCGTAGCCGAACAACGCATCGTTCCACTGGACGTCGCCTGAAACCGCGCGTGCATAGGGATCGAGAAGGAGTTTGCTCGGGTTGCACAGCAGGCCCTCCTCCGGGCGCCAGGGACCATCGACGCGGAACCCGTACCGTTGGCCGGGATGGACGTGCGGCAGGTACCCGTGCCATCTGTGGCCGACTACCTCGGGAAGCTCGATCTGCGTCTCGCGCCCCGTATCGTCGAAGATGCACAGGCGCACCCCCTCGGCTATTTCAGAGTACAGCGAAAAATTGGTCCCGGTTCCGTCGTATGTTGCGCCCAGGGGATAGGGTCTTCCAGGCAGTATTTCCAAGCATTCACCTCCACACAAATACTCACGCTCAGAGAATACTCTAGGGATCGTGCGAAATCTTGTCCACCGCTGCTTCCCTTCGCCGCTTCTTCCCGCGACGCGCCACGCGCCCCCAGGTTGACCTCGACACGCCCTATGGCCACACTGTCGCCATCCATGAGTCACCACGAACGCACATCGATGGGTCGCTCGGAGCCGGGCCGCCATTTGCCGCAAGACGGCCACGCGCATGACGTGCTTCTCGTCGGCGCGGGTCCTGCCGGACTCGCCGCCGCAGTACACTTCCGGCAGGCAGGACTCGACGTTCTGCACGTCGAGGAGGGAGAGCCGGCACAGACAATCCGTCGGTTTCCCGCCGGGGTGCACCTGTTCTCCACTCGTGCAGCCCTCGCCCTTCCCGGTTTCCCCTTCGGCCCCGATCCGGACACCTCTCCGACGCGGGAGGAGTACATAGCCTATCTCGAGGAAAGCACCGCAACCGCCGGGCTTCGCGTGGAGACGGGCACCGCCGCCGTCTCGGCTGAAGCGGTTCAGGGGAAGTACCGTATCGAGCTACGCGGCACCGACGGCACCCGGCGGGTTGCTGAAACCTGCAGCGTGGTCGTGGCAAGCGGCGGCTACTTCTTTCCGAACACCCTCGACATCCCCGGTGAGGATCTCCCCAACGTGCATCATTACTTCAAAAGCGAGGTCGTGAGCGCCGGGGAACGCATGCTGGTAGTCGGGGGGCGAAACTCTGCGGTGGAGGCGGCGGTGAGCATCGCAGAGGCAGGTGCCGAAGCGACCCTCGTCTATCGAAAGTCCAGGCTGCCGCGATCGAAGATCAAACCCTGGCTTCTTCCGCGTCTGGACACACAGATCCGCGCCGGCAGGATTCGCGTGCGATACCGCAGCGTCCCGCTCGAGATCACCCGGCAGGGCGTCGTGCTTCGCGAGGCGGACGGTCCCTCGTGGGTGGAGCCGGCGAACGTGGTGTTTCTGCTGACGGGGTACGGCCCCGACTACCGCCTTCTGCGAAACTCGGGGGTCCGCTTCCACAAACAGACCATTCGCCCTCTTTTCACGGAAGCCACCCTCGAGACGAGGAGCCCCGGCATATTCCTCTGCGGCACGGTGGCACTCCGTGTCGAGGGGGAACAGGCAACCATCGAGAACTCACGTGACCACGCCCTGCGGATGCTCGATTCGATACGTGCCCGATGCCGAGGGGCTTAAGGTATATAGCAGCGTGTGGGTACAATCAGCAGAAGAGAATCGGGCGTAAGGAGATGTGAGCGGCGCTCCCGTGCAGACGAACTTCTGCACGCGTGGGGCCGCCACATTTTCTCTTCGAGGAGGCTCATGCTATGCCCGTCCCCCTGCGCTGTCCCAACCCCCGCTGCCGCTACCACGCCCACCCCGGGCGCCGGTGGCGCATC
>JAAAOH010000208.1 GCA_009908925.1 Spirochaetota bacterium
GCCGCGGGCCACGAGGTCGAGGAGGAGCTCGAGCTCCGCTCTGGTGTGATCCGAGACGCCGATGATCTCCGCCTCGGTGCCGATGATCTCGCGGTAGGTGTGGATGCTCACCGGCAGGTCGCCGATGCCGGCGACGGCGGCGCGTCCGGTGGGGCCGAGCGAGAGCAAAGCCGCCCGGACGGTGTCGGGGTGGCCGACGAGCTCGAGGGCAACGTCGACGCCGTGGCCGTCGGTATGTGAGCGCACCGTTTGGACCGGGTCCTCGGCGGATGCGAGGACGGGTATCGCGCCGAATGACTCGGCGGTGCGCAACTTTGCCGGGTCACGGTCGACGGCGTATACATCGAGCGCCCCGAGCGCGATTGCGAGCTGCACCGCCGACATGCCGAGTCCCCCGACGCCGAACACGGCGACGCGCTCACCCGCCGCAAAACGGGCTTTGCGCAGCGCGTGCAACGCCGTCGCGGCGGAGCACATCAGCACCGCCCCGTGCTCGAAGGGCACGAGCTCCGGCAGGCGAAGAGCGTTTCGCTCGGGAACGACGATCTGCTCGGCAAAGCCGCCGTCGCGGTGCTTGCCGATCATCTGTCCCTGCTCGCAGAACTGCTCGAGCCCGCGGCGGCAGTAGTAACAGCGTCCGCAGGTCACCAGATAGTGGAGGCACACCCGCTCGCCGACGCGCGAGTCGGGAACGCCGTCGCCGACGGCGGCAATCACCCCCGCGACCTCATGCCCGAGGGTCAGCGGGAGCTCGCCTGTCGGCGACTCGCCGGAGCGATAATGGGCGTCGGAATGGCAGATGCCGGCCGCCTCGACACGCACGGCGACCGATCCCGGTCCCGGTACGGGTGGCGTCACATCGCGTTCGGCCAGCGGATCGCCGATCTTCTCGAGTCGAAACGATTGCATCAGATTGCTCCCTTATCCACGACGAGCTTCATGACGTAGTTGATGGTGTCCATGTCGAGCTCGAGGGCATTCTCGTCGATGATATCCTTCACGAAATCCCAGTCGTCCGCATCCAGCGGGTCCCGCTCGTCATCGTAGGCACCGGTGAAGAGGTCGATGACGTCGCCGAGGAAAATGGCGTCATCTACCGTATAGCTCGACTCATCGGCGCGGTACTTGCTGCTGAAGTGATCGAACAGCTCCGCGCGCATCGGCTCGGGAAGGGAGGAAAGCGAGGCTGAGAACGCGTCGCGGATCTCATCGATGCGCCGCTGCTCATCGCCACGATCGACCGAGGAGTCTATCTTTCTCAGACGTTTCTGGAATCCACTCGAATGAAACATGATGATGGTGCCCCGATCATACTGCATGAGCCCCCGGTTCGTCACCGCTTGACGGAGGTCGCGGCGGTCTCTAGAATCCGCCTATGAGTCGCAACACCGAAGCGCTGTCCGTAATCGCCGACTATTCTTTTGACGAGAAGACCATCAATATTCATCCCAACGACGGATACGATCTCGGACTCATGATGACGGACGCCGTGGTCCGAATCTTCGTTGATTGCACCATGGACGAGTTTATGTCGGGCCAGGCCACCCACATCTTCGGCACCCTCAATCTGAAGAACGAAACAAAGGCCGGCACGGTCGAGATGAGCCTGCGCACCGCGCAGCGCATCGGCCGTCCGAAGCAGGTCCGGCTGTACTTCGACGATACCGACGGCGAGAAGTACGGCAAAATTTACATCCAGCCCGTGTAATGGTTCTCCGACTTTCGGGGACTGTGGGTTATACGTGATATCTTTCTGTCAACCAGTAGGAGTTGATGAATCGGCTTCACCGTCTCGTTGCGCTCCTCGCCGTTGCCCTGCTGTCTGCCTGTGCAACCGGTCCGGGGAGTGAATCCAGCTTCAATTACCGTCTCCTCGACGACCGCGAAAGCGGCCTCGCCTATGCCGTGCGCTTTGCAATGGAGGTCCGTGACGCCGGGCCCCGAAGCGTACTGCTTGTCGATGTCGCGGACCGCTACGCGGAACTGGACCTTGCCTCTGAGGCGGAGGCACTCAGGAGGTTTGTCGGTGAGACAATAGCGACCGCACCCGAGGGAAGTGCGGTAAGCCCGGCAGCGGTTCGCCTGGCCCGCAGCTATCTCGATCGTGGTATGACCGCACGCGCGATCACATTGCTCGAGGAAGCGGTGAGCCGCGTGGGGAGCCTCGGTGAGTCCCGGGCACAGGCGCAGGTCCTCGAAGACGTGATCGACATTTCCTTTGAGACCGGTGACGAGCTCTTCGACGTACTGCGCGCAGCCATTGAGGCGGTGTTCGTGATCGAGGATCTCGGGCGTCGCGTGGACATACTCGCGGAGGCAGCCGTGCGCTATCAGGCCCAGGGCGTGAGGCAGTCGGCGAACGTGCTCATACAGCAGGCCATCCCCGCCGCGGGCAATATCTCGGAACCGTGGGCGCGGGCGGCTGCCTTTGCCGAGATTGCCCGTGCGTATCGAGCTATAGGGGAGTCAGACCGGGCCGATCGGATGATGGCGGACGCCGTTTCGGCGGCCCGCGAGGCGGACACGGCGCCGGCTGAGGCCGCCGCAGCGTTTCTTACCCGCCTCGTGGCTCTCGATCGGCGTCTCGACGCTCTCGATCTTGCAGAGGGTATCCAGCAACCGGCTGTTCGCGCGGTGGTTCTCGCCGGCATCGCCGAGGGCTATGACACCGAGGAGCTTCGCCCCTCGGGGTTCATCCTCTACGCGCGAGCGGTAAGCGCGGCCGGGCGCGTCGGCGACGCCGGCGC
>JAAAOH010000075.1 GCA_009908925.1 Spirochaetota bacterium
CCCGTGTCCGCGAACGCGTTCCGCGATCGGTTTATACCGTCGTAGCGGGCAGGGCTGTCCCGGTTGCCGATGAGAAAGGAGCCGCGGAAGCCACGGCTGCGAAGGGTCTCGAGCGTTGCCGTGTCGACCGGATAGGATGTGCGGGACCCCGCGATCACGGCTCCGGCAAAGAGCTCCGGATTGCGCACCGACAGCGCCCAGCTCAGGTCGCCCCCCAGCGAGTATCCCCCGAGGTAGATGCGGTCGGGGTCGGCGCTGTAGTTCTCGAGTACCGAATCGAGCTCGAAAATCCGGCAGATACTCATCCCGCGTGGGTCGACCGGCGGGAAGGATCAGGATGAAATCTTCCTGTCGCTGCGGGTCGAGTCCCAAATACTGCGCCACCCGCGCCGCCTCCAGGCCGGTAGGCGGCAGTACCACGAACACCGGGTAGTTGGTGGTGCGGTTGTAGCCGACGGGGAGGACCACGTCCGCCCGACGCTCGAGGTAGACGGGCTTTGTGTCGGCGGCAAACGCTTCCGCCACGGGTATGCACGCCAGGAGGATCACCACGAAGAATCCGGGCAGGGTGCACACAGTTCTGTTACATCTCACGGCGACCTAATGTATCACCTTTGGCGGCAGCGTGCCGAATCGAGCGCACGGGCTCGTTTGTCGCAATGGGGTGCATGTCAATAGGCTAGAGGAAAAGGTTGATCATGTTCGTCGGCATAGAGGCGATGACCGGACGACAGGAGGCGCAAAATGAAACGCACAATCCATATCACACTTCTTGCAGCTTCCGCCATGTTGGCTCTCGCGGCCTGTGACCAGTTCATTGGCAACGGCGGCGCAGGGGATGGAGCCGTCGCCGGTTCTGACATTTCGGTGACCTCAACCAACGGCCCTGTAGTGGCCGGAAGCACCATCGAAGTCACCAGTCTCGTCAGGAGCAACGGCAGTAGCCCAGCGTCCGCCCCGAGAACGCTGACTGCCATGGGAACAGAGGATGCGTCCAAACTGGCAAATGTCACTGCACCGTAGCTCTATTTCAGGCGGAACCTACGGCCTGGAGCGCCCGCGGTTCGCCTCGGGGAGCTCGTTGTGTGCGACGCCCCTGCGCGAGAGAGAACTTCCTCCGGTCCCCCCCGGCATATGAGCTGGATCGTGTGGTTGCCCGACATAACGGCGGTCGGGATGCCGCCGACCGGGTTCACCCACTGCCCGGCCATGTAGAAGCGTTCGAGGCCCGGCTACCACGTCACCGGCAATGCGCTCCTTCTCGGCCCTGTAGTGTTTCGCGTCCCGGCGCAGTTCGTTCCAGTAGTCACAGTCCGTCTTGTCCACCGGCATCGTGATCGTAGACGGTCCAGTTCTGCGCCACGCCGTGCTCTCGCCAGGATCTGTCGAACATCCTGCACACCCCGCCGGGCACATCGTGCAGGTCCAGAATCACTCGTCAAGCGACGAGACCGCATCGCGCAGCGCCGTGAGACGATCACCTGTCAGCTCGACGCTGCCCGACAGGACGCCGAGGCGCCCGAGGCGGTCGCGCGCCTCTTCGGAGGCCCCGGCAACGACGACACGGCGGCCGGCATGCAGGGCGTCGCGTATGACGTTCTCAAGCGCCAGGGCGACGGTCGTCCCGAGGATCGAGACTTCTGCCAGATCGATCACCACGACCTGTGCGTGAGACTCCACCGCCGCGTGCTCCCGGGCGATTGCCTGCGCGACACCGAAGATCATTGGTCCGCTGAGATGGAAGAGCACCACGCGCCCGCCGCCGGCCTCGAGCAGCGCCTTCTCCTCGTCGTTGACTACCACCGGGTCACCGCTGGGGTCGATCGTCCTCACACGGGTGGAGGGCAGGTTCGAGAGCCGCTCGATGGTCAGGACGTTGGCCACGAATACGCCGGCTGCCACTGCCACGATGAGGTCGACGAAGACGGTCAGCAGGAGCACCCCGTACATGATGATGGTCGCGGTGCGGGAGATGTGATGCGCACGGCCCAGGAAGCTCCAGTCGAGAATGTCGAAGCCGACCTTGACCGTGATAGCAGCAAGCACCGCCATCGGCACCGCCTCCAGAAGCGGCGCCACCGCCAGAACCACGACCAGCAGAATGAGCGCGCGCACCACCGCGCTGAAGGGGCTCCTCGCGCCGGTTTGAATGTTGACCACCGTCCCCATGGTGGCGCCGGCACCCGGGAGCCCGCCCGCAAGGCCGGAGACCAGATTCCCGATCCCCTGCCCGATGAGCTCCCGGTTCGAATCGTGCTGCTCCCGAGTCAGGCTGTCGGCAATCATCGCGGTCAGAAGCGAATCGATGCATCCGAGTAGCCCGAGCACCACCCCGTCAACGACGATCTGCGTCGCCTGCGCCGCAGTGAAAGTCGGCACCACCAGCCGCGGGAGCCCCATGGGTATCTCGCCGATCGTCCGGATAGCCGCGGGGCCGAACGCCAGAAGCCCGGCCGCCGAGCCGAGCACCAGAACGAGCAACTGCGGCGGCGCGTATCGCCGAAGCCGCCCGGGTACGAGGAAGAGAAGCAACAGGGCTGCACCGGAGAGCACCGCCTCGCGCCACTCCATCCCCGCGATCAGCCCCGGCAGCGCCCGAACCGCGCCGAGAGCGCCTCCCGCCGGAGCCGGATGCCCGAGGAGCGGACCGATCTGGGTGATGATAAGCAACAGCCCGATTCCCGACATGAATCCCGAGATCACGCTGTAGGGCATCATGGTGATGTAGCGCCCGAGCCTCAGAAGACCGAAGATGATCTGAAACGCCCCCGCGACCATCACCACGGTGAACGCCATCGCGAGGCCCTGTTCCGGGTTCGCAGCGATGAGCCGGGTCACCACCGCCGTCATGATGACCGTCATCGGACCGGTGGGCTCGGAGATGAGCGTCGAGGTCCCGCCGAATACCGCCGCGAGGAGCCCGACGATGATGGCGCCGTAGAGACCGGCCTGCGGGCCGGCGCCGGATGCCACGCCGAAGGCAAGCGCCATGGGAAGGGAAACGATGGCGGTTGTCAGGCCGCCGGTGAGCTCGGCGCGGAGGTTGCGGGGCTTCAGACGTGCTGCGAGTTCGTTCACGGTCATCAACACCTGCCTTTGAGACCGCCCGCCCACGCCCGCCGAGCGATGTTTCACAGAACATACCGCATCGTGGGTGCCTGCGTGAAGCGGGGATGCCGAATGCGGCGCTTGAAAAAAGATGTTCGCGGGGCGGGATATTCGGCGGGTGGAAGATGGCCCGCCAGGGCTTCGCCCTCGAGAACCGCTGTAGCCGCGAGGCCGGTTGAACTACGCACGGGTGCGCGATACCTTTCTCTCCCGACATGATTCCATCAAGCTCTGGAAACCACGCGCGTCGCCCCCGCCGTCGCTGCACCCGCCGCCGGGGCCGCCGGGCAGTCTCACTCGTCATACTCGTGCTCGCCTTCGCCGCCTGCCGCATGCCTCCGTTCAACACCGGGCTCTCTCTCGATGCCGCCGGCGTCGACGACGGTGGAGACGGTTCCGGCGGGACCATCGACGTCGTCTTTGCCAACGATGCCGGGCAGGGAAACGCGGTTTTCCTGAACGCCGGGGATGGTACGGGCAGGCTCATTGATACCGGACAGGCGCTCGGATCGGCAAATAGCAAGTACGTCGCAGTTGGCGACCTCGACAACGACGGCGATTCGGACGCAGTTTTCGCCAACGCCACCGGCGATGACTCAGCCGTTTACCTAAATGACGGCACGGGCACCTTCTCGCCCCACAGTTCGGCTTTCTCGGGGAACGATAGCTTCGCCATCGGGCTCGCCGACACCGACAGCGACGGCTTTCTCGATTTTGTCTTCGGAGACAACAACAACACCAACGAATACCTCTTTCTCGAGAGAAACGACCAGATCGGCGGCTTCGAGGACGGAGTCGCCAACTGGCAGGCCCTCGTAGGCGAGGCAACCAGCATTCTTTCCCTCGCCATCGCCGACTTTGACAACGATGGTTTTCGGGATGATATGTATGCAGGCGCGTTCAACTACCCGGACGTCGTCTATCTCGGTTCTCCTCTCGCCTTCGTGGCCTCACCGTTCTGGTTCGGCGCCAACGGGACCGATACCAAGTCGGTCGCCGCGGGAGACCTCAACGGAGACGGGAATATCGACGTGTTCGTCGGGCGGCAGAACGAAGAGAATCGCGCCTACCTCAACGACGGTGCCGGGGACTTCTCGAACAACGTTTGGACCAGCCCTCTTGCAGCCGATACCTGGGGCGTCGCCCTTGCCGACCTCGACGGCGACGGCGACCTCGACGCGTTCGTGGCGAATAGCAATGACGTGAACCGGGTCTACCTCAACGACGGCACGGGAAGCTTTTCGCTCGGATGGCAGTCGACCCTCGTGAAACTCAGCCACGGCGTGGCCCTCGGCGATCTCGACGGGGACGGTGACGTCGATGCAGTGGTTGCCAATGACAGCTTCGTGCAGTTCAACATCGCGTACATGAACAACGGCGACGCGACCTTCACGGGGCAGCAGATTCCCGGCACCGAGGCGTTGGGGAGCGATGGCGTGGCGGTCGGAAAGCTCGACTGAGCCGAGGGGCGTCACTTTCCACCCGGGATCCCGGGTTGCTTTACCGAACCTGCCGTCGGACCTCCGGCCACTTTTCGTCGGCCTCCTCGATGTTGTGGCCGAGGCGAAGCTCGAAACGGCGTTGGACGAACGGACTCAAATTGAGAAAGAGGCGTCCGTCGACGATGCTCCAGGCCTCGGGGTCGATATCCGCCGTGCCTCCGCGTGATACAGCAAACGCACAGAAGCCGCCGTACTGCGGGGCGTAGCGCTCGGGGTCCGCCTCGAAGAGGCGTCGGTTTTCTTCGGATGCGAAACGCCACTGCGCGCCCTTCCAGGTGTAACTGTAACGCTCCGAACCCGGGGTTGGACGTCCCTCGGTGAAGTAGGCAACCGGGTCGTATCCGTGAATTGCCGTCCCATCTCCGTCCGCATTTATTTGCGCCTCGGCATACACCGGCAGGACCAGGGCCACGAGCACCATCAACAGGTACTTCATTGTTCTCCTCCTGCGCTTACATTAGTGCCTGCGTTAGGAATTATCCAGCTCCGCCACGCGAAACAAACCACCTGTCGCCGTCACTCCGGGGTGGGACCTCCTCGCCCTGCCGGGTTTTTCAGTCGCGCCGCTTCAGCCCGTCGGGCGCATCCCCGGCGGCCAGTTCGTCCACTGACCGCACGCGTTGCCGATGACCATTCGCGCTGCCGGTCCCGCGGTGCTCGCGCAGGCGCATCGCGGGGCCGCCGGGGACCGGGTGCTCCGCTCGTACTCCTCGGGCCCGCCGAGCCGCGGGCGCCATTTCGGCTTGCTCCGCGTCGCCGGGCGCCCGCTGCGGGCCCTGCGGGGTACCGCTTCGCCCCCTTGCGCTACGCTATTGGGGGCCGGCGGGCCGGCTTACGAGCCCGGCGCCGAGCCGGTCAACCAGCCGCCGGTACGCGGTGCCGTAGGCATCGAACTCGTGGAGGTCAGGATGGGAGCCCTCATCGATGACGACGAGCTCGCGGCTTTCCGCTGCTGCTGCCGCCTCGTAGAGATCCTCCGCCATCTCAGCCGGGGTCACCATGTCCTCGCCGCCGGCGAGCACGAGAAGATGCTCGTCTACGGCGCCAATCCGCTCGAGGTTGTCCTCGGCCTCTATGCTTTCGGCGATGTCGAACGAGAGAATGAGGCGCAGATACCAGGGCACCGCGGCGCGCGTCCAGTCGCGGGCGGAGGTTGCCGGGTTTTCGACGACCAGCGCCGCGGCCTCGTGCTGCTCGGCGACGTAGGTGGCCATGAAGGTGCCCAGCGAGTGGCCGTGGACGATGATCGCCTCCGGGTCCGCGCCGAGATCTCCGGTGAGCTTCTCCCAGGCGGCGAGCCCGTCGCCCTTGAGCGCGGGAACCGACGGCTCCCCCTCGCTTCGCCCGTATCCGCGGTAGTCGACGAGCAGCGCGTTGACCCCCTGCTCGAGGAAGTGATCGATGTACGGACGGGACTGCACCAGGTAAAATCCGTATCCACCGAAGAACAGAACCGTCGCGCGGGCCTCGGGCTGAGTAAGATACCAGGCGTTGATACGGGTGCCGTCCTCGGACTCGAAGAAGACCTCCTCGAGCGTCGCCTCCGGGTGATCGAAGGTGCCGATGGTCACAGACTCTTTCGGCTGAAAGAGGGTGTCCTCGTTTATCGGGATCCGCACGCAGCCGCCGAGGAGGGTGAGGGCGAGAGCGATGAGAACGGCGGCGGCGACGCGCGGCGCCGGCTTGCGCACAGCGAGGTTGGAGCTCGTCATCGGCGAAAGGTACGATCGCCTGCAGGCACCGTCAACGCCCCGGGCCACCGGCTGCCACCGCGCACCGGCAGGTGAGCTTCAGGACGAGCGGGGTGATCGATCCTTGACCGCGGCCGGGAACCGGACGTAGAGTGTGGTATGCCTGTGCCTGTCGTGGTCTGGTCGATCGTGGGGTTGACCGCAATACTGAGCGAGTTCGTTGTCCCCGAGTTCGTGATGTTTTTCGTCGGCATCGGAGCGCTGGGCACGGCCGGGCTCGTTGCGCTTTTCCCCGGCATCGGCGCGAGCATCCCTCTGCAAGTGCTCAGCTGGATCGTGCTCACCGCACTGTCCCTCGTAGCGCTTCGCCGGCGTTTCAAGAGTGCCTTCGGGGGCACCATCTTCGATCGCTCCACACGAGAGAGCGCCGCCACGGGCAAGAAGGCGGTTGTCACGGAGGCGATATCTCCCGAGACTCCGGGACGCGTTCGGTTTCAGGGCACGACGTGGCGGGCGGTGAGCTACGACGAGGAGCTCGCCGAAGGCGACGACGTTGAGATTCTCAAACAGGACGGCATGACCCTCATAGTGACGAAGTCGATCCTTTTCCCCGACAGCTGACAAGGAGTGTAAATGGATATTGTCGCATTGTACGTAATCACCTTCGCCGTGGTGCTTCTCTTCTTTTTGGTGTTCTTCAAGCTCATCCGTATCGTCCCCGAGCAGGAGGCGTGGGTGGTGGAGCAGTTCGGCAAGTACAAGCGCACGCTCGGTCCCGGATTCCACCTCGTCATACCGGTGGTACAGATCATTGCCTACAAGCATATCGTCAAAGAGGAAGTCCTGGATGTGGCCCCGCAGGTCTGCATCACTCAGGATAACGTGCAGGTCTCGGTGGACGGAATCCTGTATCTGCGGGTGGAGGATCCGGAGCGCGCGAGCTACGGAATCGAGGACTACCGCTTCGCCACCGCGCAGCTCGCACAGACCACCATGCGCAGCGAAATCGGAAAGATCGGCCTGGATAACACCTTCTCGGAGCGTGATCGCATAAACGATGCGGTGGTAAAGGCAATCGACGAGGCCTCCGAACCGTGGGGAATCAAGGTGACACGCTACGAGATCCGCGACATCACGCCGACCGACACCGTGCTCGAGGCCATGGAGCAGCAGGTGCGAGCCGAGCGTGAGCGCCGTGCGGAAATCCTGAAAAGCGAAGGCGAGAAGGAGGCCCGCATCAACGTCAGCCAGGGCGAGCGCGAGGAGGCGATCAACCTCAGCAAGGGGGAGAAGGCCAAGCGGATCAACGAGTCTGACGGCAAAGCGGAGGCCATCACGGTCGTCGCCCAGGCCACCGCCGACGGGGTGGGCGACGTCGCAAGGGCCATCTCCAAACCCCACGGACAGGAAGCGGTGACACTGCAGATCGCCGAACAATTCGTGGGGCGGTTGGGGCAGATCATGGATAGCGCCAGGACTTCCGTGCTGCCCTACGACCTTGCGGGCCTCCGCTCTATAGTCGAGGCGGTCAGAACCGGCGGCACTGCGGGTAGCGACCAGAACCAATCCGACGCCGGCTCTCGAGGAGGCACGGTATGATGGCGTATCTTCCAATCATCATTGTTGCGGGCATCCTCGGCCTCATCGTTCTGGTCGGGCTCGTCAGAAGTATTCGTATCGTCCCGGCGCAGACCGCTCTGGTAGTGGAGCGGCTCGGAAAATACGTTCACACCTACAACGCCGGCTTCCACGTTCTGGTTCCCTTCATTGACAGGGTGCGGTATCAACACAGCCTCAAAGAGCATGCCTTCGATGTGCCGAGCCAGCCCTGCTTTACCTGGGACAACGTGAAGATAGATGTCGACGGAGTGCTCTACTACCGCGTGGTCGACCCCGTCAAGGCGAGTTACGGCATTACCGATTATGCCTACGCCACCGTGCAGCTTGCGCAGACCACGATGCGCTCGGTGATCGGCAAACTCGAGCTCGACAAAACGTTCGAAGAGCGGGAGAGCATCAACGCCGAGATCATGCAGGCAGTCGACGACGCCACCGATCCGTGGGGCATCAAGATCACCCGCTACGAGATCCAGAACATCACGGTGCCGGACGATATTCTCACCGCCATGGAGATTCAGGTTCGAGCCGAGCGGGAGAAACGGGCCGCCGTGGCGCGGAGTCAGGGCGAGATGGAGTCGAAGATCAACTACTCGGTCGGGGTGATGGAAGAGGCCATCAACCGCAGCGAAGGCGAGAAGGAGCGGCGCGTCAACGAAGCGTCCGGCCGTGCCTCGGAGATTCGCGCCCTGGCAAAGGCGACCGCCGAGAGCATCGAGCGCGTTGCCGCCGCGCTCGATGCAGAAGGCGGGCAGGAGGCGATTGTGCTTCGCATCTCGGAAGCCTACATCGCCGAGCTCGAGAAGCTCGGCAAGGCCTCGACGGACGTCATTCTGCCTATGGACTTGAGCGATATAAACACCGTCCGCGAACGGGTGAAGACCATGCTTCGCCGCGGATGAGGTTCCGGGCTTCGAGGAGCGACCGCACGGGCCCGAACTCACCCTCGAGGGCTCGATTCAGGTCGGGCTCGCCTGTTGCATGTGGTCGGTACAACAATCTTCTTGCTCGATTAGAGAAACCGTACTACGATGCTTGAGTAATCCCTGCTCATGAGTTTCTAACGGAGTCTTAACAATCGAATAACGACGGGCATTCATTATTGCTTAATCATTTGGTTCTCTAAAAGGAGGAGAAAAGATGAAGAGGTTTTTAGCTGTGACGTTGGTCCTTCTGTTGGCCGTTTCGTTTGCAGTCGCAAGCGGCGGGCAAGAGGAAGAAATGGCAGTTGAAGAGTGCTCGAATCGAGGATTACTCGATGTGATGTACTGCGATGAGAACGGGGACCTCGTGGCGGATCTACCCAAAGACGAGAGCAAATGGGTGGACCCGGATACGCTGGTCTTTGCCTATACGCCGGTCGAGGACCCCGCGGTGTATCAGGACATCTGGCAGCCGTTCATGGATCATCTCTCGGAGGTGACCGGGAAAGATGTTCGTTTCTTCTCGGTTGATTCGTACGCGGCGCAGGTCGAGGCGATGCGAGCAGGACGTCTGCACATCGCCGGCATCTCTACCGGCCCGACTCCCTTCGGTGTCAACCTGGCCGGATACGTACCGTTTGCCATAATGGGTGGCGAGGACGGGCAATTCGGCTACACTCTGCAGGTCTACGTGCGAGCAGACAGCGATTTGTACGAGCTTCCGGATCTTGCCGGTCAGCGTGTTGCCCACACCACACCGACCTCGAACTCAGGGAATCAGGCGCCCTCCGCGCTCTTTCCCGATAACGGCGTCGTCCCCGGTGAAGACTACGAGGTAGAGTTCTCCGGAAGTCACGAGAACTCCGCCCTCGGAGTTGTGGCCGGCGACTACGACGCAGCGCCGGTTGCCTCGGAAGTTGTAGACCGAATGGCGGAGCGAGGCTTGTTCGACCCAGACGACGTTCGGATCATTTTCGAGACCGACCCATTCCCTACGACTTCATACGGACACGCCCACGACCTTCACCCCGATTTGGTCGAGAAGGTCAAGGAAGCATTCCTGTCATACGAATTTGCGGGAACTCCCCTGGGAGAAGAGTTCCAGGTTGACGGATTCATCGAAATCAATTACGAAAACCAGTGGGCTCAGATCCGCAGGATTCAAGAGCACAACGGAATCGAATACACCTTCGAAGGGCTGGACTAAAAATCAACTGGCGTGAAAAGCAAGACCGGTGTCCCGTTCTCAGGTGACACCGGTCTTTTGCAGATCGCGGGCCTTGTGAGGAACTGTGCTTGAAATAAGAGACCTTGTGAAGAGCTACGGCGACGGACAGCCGGTCTTGAAGGGGCTCAACTTCTCTACTGCAGACAAAAAACTTACCGCGGTCATCGGATCCTCAGGTGCCGGGAAGAGTACGATGCTCCGCTGCATCAACCGCCTGGTGACTGCCGATTCCGGACAGATTCTGCTGGACGGGGTAGATCTGTTGAAGCTGCGCGGAAAAGCTCTGCAGAACGCACGCAGACAGATTGGAATGGTCTTTCAGGCCTATAACCTGGTCGATCGTCTCACCGTCATGGAGAACGTGCTCTCCGGCCGGCTGGGCTATATTCCGTTTCTTCAGGGAGCGCTACGACGCTTTCCTCAGGAGGATATCGACCACGCCTATCAGCTGCTCAAGCGTGTGGGGTTGGCGCAGTACGTGAACCGGAGGTGTGACGAACTCTCGGGCGGAGAGAGACAGCGTGTGGGTGTGGCACGCGCGCTCATGCAGGACCCGCGTATACTCCTGGCTGACGAGCCGACAGCCTCCCTCGATCCGAAGACGTCGGAGAGAATAATGGAGCTCATCGGGAAATTGACCGACGAGCTCCATCTACCGGTTCTCATAAACCTTCATAATGTGGCCCAGGCGAGGCACTATGCAGCCAGGATTGTCGGCTTGAGAAATGGGGTCATGGTCTTCGACGGCAAACCGCATGAGCTGACCGACGAGCATCTGGAGCTCATCTATACCGGAAAGGAAGAGCTGAGCGAACAACTGCAGCCGGAAGGAGAGCCGGCGGAATGAGTGATTTCGGAGCTCCTTCGAATTCCGGCGGTGATGGCTTCAACTGGAAGAGGCCTCATTTCATACCGAACCCTCTCTTGCGCTACGGACTGCTGGCGGTTGCCGTGGTGTACCTCATGTACGCCTTCGGGACTCTCGAAATAGACCTTCAGCGGGTTGTGCGTGGAATCCCGCGGGCGGCGCAGATCTTTTCCGGTGCAATCCCGCCTGATTTCACCGCCCGGGGGAGCCTCATCGTAACGGGCTTCATCGAGAGTATTCAGATTACACTTCTAGCAACGACGATCGGAGTGCTACTGAGTATCCCGTTTGGCTTCATGGCCGCACGAAACATCACGATACTCCCCGTTTACTGGCTTGGAAGGGCAATCGTCATCGTCGCCCGCAGCCTCCATCCGGTAGTACTCGGCGTGCTCTTCGTGAAGGCCGTTGGATTCGGCGCTTTCGCCGGTATCCTGACTCTGATCGTGTATACGCTCGGTTTCGTGGGCAAGCTCATCGCCGAGGCGGTTGAAGAAATCAAGTACGGACAGATAGAGGCGATTCGGTCCACCGGAGCGGGATATTTCACCATTCTCATCTATGCGGTTTTTCCCCAGATCATGCCCCGGTTGATAGGTTTGACGATGTATCAGCTGGACATCAACCTTCGTGCGTCGACGGTAATCGGTCTGGTCGGCGCCGGTGGCATCGGCAGCACGCTCAATTCCGCCTTCGGGCGTTACGACTACGGAACGGCGTCCGCCATTCTCCTGATTATGATCGCTATCATTCTGGTCGCTGAGACGATCAGCGGAAAGCTACGGAGGTTTACGAAATAGGCTCGCTGACATCCGGACCCCTGAAAGATTTGGGGAAAGAAAGCTATCACTGGCAGCGTTACACCTTGCGGCAGCGGGTGGGGCGTTATTCGGCTTTTGTCGTTGTTGCCGTTCTTCTTTACTGGACCATAAGCACCGTCGATGTGTTCTGGCCGTGGGTGTGGTCCGCGCCGGAGGAAATCAACGATATGCTCTACCGGATGATGCCTCCGAATCCGCGCGCCATTCCCGACATCGTCCCGGTGTTAATCGAAACCATCAACATCGCGACCATCGGGACATTGCTCGCGATAATCCTGTCCCTGCCCATAGCCTATCTCGGCGCGAGAAACGTTTCGCCGAACAAAGCTACCCTCGCTATTGCCCGGGTCATCATCGTGGCTTCCCGATCGATCAACACGTTGATCTGGGCACTCCTCTTTGTGGCGATCCTCGGCCCCGGTCCCATGGCCGGCGTGGTCGCGATCGCGTTTCGATCGATCGGTTTCATGGGCAAACTCGTCGGCGAAAGCATCGAAGAGATGGACTGGGGGCCGGTGGAAGCGCTTCAGGCGTCCGGCGCCTCGAAGGGGCACATCACTACCTATGCGATCATTCCGCAGGTGATGCCCACCTTCTGGGCCGTGGCCATCCTCAGGTGGGACATCAACATCCGGGAGTCGACCGTACTCGGTATGGTCGGCGCGGGAGGGATCGGCATGCT
Source organism: Spirochaetota bacterium (assembly GCA_009908925.1). Lineage (GTDB taxonomy): Bacteria > Spirochaetota > Spirochaetia > DSM-27196 > PWMO01 > JAAAOH01. The sequence continues at coordinate 12,441 of JAAAOH010000075.1, forward strand.
CTTCCAGGTTGCCATCGATACGTTCCGATGGAACACCGTTTCGATGGTTTTGGTCGCCATTATCCTCGTCGTCCTGTTCGGGGAAGTCGTCACCGGAGCAGTGAGACGAAAGTTGATCTGAGGCTTCTCTAACCGGCTGCACGTAACAACAGCAGTGGTTGGGCCTGACGGTTGGCCGGCCGCCTGCCGCAGGGTCGAAAGCCTGCGAAACCGGTGGAACTTCGCCGGCTGTTCTTGATCGACCCTCACTCGAGTGCCACACAAGACCGTTGCCGATTCTCCTTGTTTTCGTCATCCCGCAAATTCTCCTCTGTGCCTCATCGCCGGATCCCGGTTATCCCGCGATGTACAATGCATTCGTAGCGGGCAGGGCTATCTGGCACTCCGAGAAACGGGGCCGGACGGTGAAGCGCTCACGCTCGCCTATACCGATGCGGGTCCCCGATCGGGCGAATCCATACTGCTCGTGCACGGTTTCCCCACCTCCAGCTGGGTGTACCGCTCCATCATTCCTCTTCTGGTTGACGAAGGGCACCGGGTGGTAGCACCCGATAGTGTGGGAGATGATCGACCGTCGACCGGAGAGCATCGTGAGCCTTACCATCCTCAATACCGTCGCGTACCCGGATCGACTTGATACACCGCGAAAGCTGGAAGGGCACTCCCGCCCGCTCTCCGACAGAGGAGACTACGCCGTACCTGCACCTCCTGCGTAAGCTCGACGACACGTGCGAGCAGTTCAGCCGGTGCGCCGAGATAATCGGTGAATATAAAGGGGCTGTGCAGATTATCCGGGAGCCCACGACGACGTGCTCCAGCGGCGCGCGACCGTGCCGCGACTTCGGGACTCGCTTCAGGTACCGCCGTCGCGTGTTCACGTTCTCGACACGGCGAAGCACCTGGTGCGGGAACAAGAGCCGGCTCTGATTACCGGGCGGATTGCAGCTGTTCTGCGGGAGTGAGTGGCGCCCGAAGGCGGGGCGATATGACTCGACAAGCTAATCATCCTGATACAGCTCCGAGACCTCGTTCCAGGCCTCGGGGTCGTCACTGCGCAGGCGCGAGAGGAGGGCGAAGTGATATCTCAACAGGTTCAACTGCTGCGTCTTTTTGGCGTCGAGGTGGCTCTCCTCGGTGAAGCCGAGGGCGGCCATGTCGCTCGGGTCGAGGCGTGCCGTTCTCTGCATCTCGCGGATCATATCGTCTTTCGTGAACCGGGCGACATTCTCCACCGGGATGATGAGCATCGGCGAGTAACCGATCTTCTCGAGCCGCTGAGCCGTCGCCTCGATGGTTTCGGGCGAATGCGAGGGAAGCTGCTCCACCGCGCGCACTGACGCGTCGAGGGTCTGCTGCATGTTGGCACTGTCCATTGGATCTCCTCTTTGCTGCATGATAAACGGTTGTAAGCGTGTGGCCAACGCCCGTAATATATCCTTAGTCATCGAAGGGGGAACCGATTGAATGAGTGCACAAGACGTAGGGCCGGAAGATACATGGTACGAAATTACCGATGAAACCACGGCACCCTCGCCTCAGGTCCTGATATTCCCCGAGCGGGTTACCCGCAACATTCGAAGCGCGATCAGATCTGTCGGTGGTGCGGAGCGCCTCAGACCGCATGTCAAAACGCACAAGAGCCGCGACGTAGTTCGACTGCACCTCGACGAGGGCATATCGAAGTTCAAGTGTTCCACCCTCTCGGAAGCGGTCATGCTGGTCGATGCGGGCGCGTCGGACGTCCTGATCGCATATCAGCTGGTGGGGCCGAATCAGGCGATGCTCTGCGACATGATCCGACGTTTTCCCGGTACCGGCTTTGCGTGCCTCGTGGACAACGCGGACACCGTCACGGCGCTTGAGCGAGAGGCGCAGAAGGCGGACGTGCAGGTTACCGTGTATATCGATCTCGACGTCGGCATGCACCGGACCGGGATCGTCCCCGACGATGACGCGACGGAGCTCTACCGGAGGATCGCCCGTTCGAGCGTCCTGATTGCCGGAGGCCTGCACGCCTACGACGGGCACATTCATGATTCCGACCTCTCGCAGCGCCGGGAACGAGCCGCGGAGGCGCGCCTCGGGGCGACGAGAATGCGGGATCAACTTCTCGCCGAGGGCTTTCCCGTACCCGAGCTCGTCGTCGGCGGCACACCGACGTTTCCCTGTCACGCCGCAGCCCTGGAAGACGGTATGAGCGCCTCGCCGGGAACCTATCCATACTTCGACTGGGGGTACGCCACAAACTTTCCCGACCTGCCGTTCGTCGGGGCGGCGGTTCTCCTTGCCCGCGTAATCAGTGTCCCGGCCCCGGGGCGGTTCACCGTCGACGTGGGCAGCAAGGCGATCGCAGCCGACCCCGTGCAGCCGCGGGGCACCATCCTGAACCTTCCCGAGGCCGAGGCAGGGCCGCAGAGCGAGGAGCACTGGGTCTTCACCGTATCGCAGGAGAACACCCCCGGAGTGGGGGAGGTGATGTATATCTGGCCCCGGCACATCTGCCCGACCATCGAGCACTACAACCGCGTTGCGGTCGTCTCCGGGGATGGAAGGATTAGCGCCCACTGGGAGGTAACAGCCCGGGGCCGGGATGGTATCGCGCCGACGTAATCGGTACCGCCGGAATCACGATACTCGAACAGGAGGCAGGCATATGCCCACGAGAGAAGAGACACTGGAAACCCGCGGCTACGCGATGGCCGATGCACCCAAACCCGGTGGACTGTACCGGCCGGTGGTTCTCCACGACGGAGTCGCGTATCTGTCGGGAATGGTGCCGTTCCGAAGCGGCGAGGTCGCCTACACCGGTAAGGTGCCGTCGGCGGTCAGCGTGGAGGACGCGCAGAAGGCGGCAGAGCTCTGCGCTGCGAATCTGCTGCGCGTATTCGCCCGCGAGGTGGGCCCTCTGGATATGGTCGAGCAGGTGCTCAAGGTGACGGGTTTCGTCAACGCCGATCCGAATCTGACCGAGGCGCACCTGGTCATGAACGGGGCCTCACAGTTGATTCTGGACGTACTCGGCGACGTCGGATCGCACGCACGATCCGCCGTCGGTGTGGCGACGCTTCCGCTCGGTGCCAGCGTGGAAGTGGAGATGATCGTCGCCGTATCGAAGTAGCGCGCACGCACCGCCGCGGCACCACCGCCGCTACGCCGCCGCTGCTCCCGCCCCCGGCCGCAAGAGGGCAAGCCCGATCCCGCACGCGAGGACCACGCCGGCGAGCAGGACGCCCAGGCCCGGAAGGGCCGCGCCGAAGCCCCACCGGTCTATGGCAGAGCCGAGAATCGGAGTGAGCACGGCGCTCCCCTCCATCCCGGAGAAGTAGTAGATCCCGAGCACCGTCGAGCGGCGTCGCTCGCTGATCTCCGCGGCGATGTGGGCCTCGGCGGTGGGCATGCGGGCGAACATGAGGGTGCCGATTGCGAGGAGCAGGACGAACATGAGGGCCGGGAAGGGCGTAACCGGAATGAGGGCGAGCAGCGGGGCGAGGAGGATGCCCACCGCGACCATGACCGGGACCCGTCCGAACACATCTGAAAACCAGCCGCCGAGGGGCGCGGCGAAGAGACCGGCGCCGAAGATCACCGAGATGAACCCCGCCGCAAGTCGGTCGTCGACACCGCGCACGTCTACGAGATACAGCGGTATGAACGGGATCGTGCTTGCCACGGCGGTCGAGATGATGCCGGTCAGAATGAGAAAGATGGTCATCCGGACGGCGGTGCCGGCTCTCGC